>NZ_PSVK01000010.1:0-60162 GCF_002931115.1 Rathayibacter sp. AY1E6
GCGTGGGGCCCGGAGGCGCACCGTGAGCGGCGCGCCCCCGGGGGCGCGCCGCTCACGGTGCGCCTCCGGGCCCCACGCCGCCCCTGACGATGGAGTCACGATGACGACCGCATCGACGCCCGTCGACGCCGAGCTCCCCCGATCCGCGGGGCTCCGGCGCCGCCACACGGCCGGGCTGCTGATCCTCCTCGCCGCGGTGGCTCCGCTGCCCTTCACCGCCGCCTCCCCGGCCGTCGCCCTCGGCGAGCCGACCTCCACCGACCCGATCGCGCCGGACACCGCCGACCCCGCGATCGAGTTCCACGACGGCGACTGCTCCATGGTCGCGACAGCCCGGGCAACCCCGTCGTGATGCGGAAGGCGCCCACCCTCGCGGCACTCGGCACCACCGCCCCGACCACCGGGTACACCGACACGAACCCCGGCGGCTGATCCCTCGTGCCGGTCGAGCAGCTGCCCCTCCCTGCCGGTCGAGCAGCCGCCCGGCGGCGTATCGAGCCCTTCGTGCTCCGCACACAGGCTCCGACACGCCCCTGACGGCGCTGCTCGACCCAGCAGGGCTCGGCACCCCGAGATCCTCTCCCCCTCCCTGAACCGCACTACTCCACTGAAGGAGCACCATGCCCCCCACCACCACACCCGCGCGGCGAGCGCCGCTGCGCGCAGCGCTCGCCGCGCTCGGCCTCGGAGCAGTGCTGCTCTCGGGCCTCGTCGCCCCGGCTCCGGCCGCGCAGGCGGCCGATGCCGTGATCCCGCAGCAGGGCCTCCTCGCCGACTACCGGTTCACGCAGACCACCGGCAGCACGGTCCCGAACACCGTGAGCGGAGGCGTGGGAGCCGCCACCGTCCGCAACGCGACCGACGCGCTCTGGACCGGCACGTCGCTCCGCCTCACCGGCGGCCCCAAGAGCAGCACCACCGCCCCCTGGGTGCAGCTGCCCGCGAACCTGCTGACCGGCCGCTCGTCGGCCACCGTCACGATCGAGACCCGCGCCGACGCGTCGATGCTCTCGAACTTCCACTTCCTGTGGAACATCGGCAGCGACAGTACGAACCAGTACTGGTTCGCGTCCGTCCGCGATCGCGTGCGCACCGCGATCACGACCAGCGGAGGGAACGGCGAGAACAACGCCCGCAGCGCCTCCGCCCTCACCGCCGACCGCTGGTACAGCCTCACGTCGGTGATCGACGGCAGCGCCGGCACGATCTCGTTCTTCGTCGACGGCGTCCAGGTCGCCTCGGCGCCCACCGCCCTGCGCCCCTCGTCGGTGGCCGACCAGTCGCTCAACACGATCGGCCGCGCACCGTACCCCGACCCGTTCTACACGGGCGAGGTCTCGGCGTTCCGCGTCTACGACCGCGCGCTCACCGGGGCGGAGGTGGTGGCCGTGTCGAGCGTCGACGCGAAGCCTCACGCCTCCACGTTCTCCCCGATCGCCGCCGCCGTGCTGGCCGGGGTCGCCCCGCTCACCGTCGACGACTCGACCACCAACCTGCCCGACTACGGGGGAGCGGTGACCTGGTCCTCCAGCGACCCGACCCTGCGCGTCTCGGCCGACGGCCGCACCCTCAGCGCCGACCGCCCCGCCGTGGGCCAGGCCGCGCGCACCTCGTCGCTCACCGCGACGGCGTCGATCCGCGGAATCGTGCAGACCCGCTCGATCGCCGTGACGGTCGAGCCGCAGGTCGGCGTCGACACCCCCTACGGCTACATGATGGTCCACTTCGTCGAGGACTCCCAGGGCTACGCCGAGAAGATCTACCTCGACGTCTCCCGCGGCGACGACCCGGAGAAGTGGGACCCGCTCAACGGCGCGAAGCCGATCCTGGCCTCCGACCTCGGCACCACCGGTGTCCGCGACCCGTACCTGACCTACAACCCCGACACGAAGAAGTACTACATCATCGCCACGGACCTCCGCGTCTTCGGCGGCGACCGGGGCCCCAGCGCCTGCGACACCTGGTGCTACTGGACCACCAAGGGCAGCACGAAGATGAACGTCTGGGAGTCGAGCGACCTCGTGTCGTGGAGCGACGTCCGGCAGTTCGACGTGGCGCTCGACGCCGCGGGGACGAAGAAGCTCGAGGCCGGCATGATGTGGGCTCCCGAGGCCACGTGGGTGCCGGACTACGCGGGACCCGGCAAGGGCGCGTTCGTCGTCTACTGGTCCTCGACGGTCTACCCGACCGCGGCGCACACGCCGGGCACCGGATCCTCCCGCGTGCTCTGGGGAGCGACCACGGACTTCACGCAGGCCACCTACTCGTACGGCGGCACCTTCATCGACACCGGGGCCGACACGATCGACACCACGCTGATCCAGGACTCCGGCACGACCTACCGGATCTCGAAGGACAACGGCACCGGCAAGGGCATCTACATGGAGTCGACCACCTCGGCGACCTGGTGGCTGCCGACGACCTCGTGGACGCAGATCCAGTCGCGCATCGGCGCGGTGTGGTCCGGCGGCAACCCCGGTGGGGTCGAGGGCCCCGCGGTGTTCAAGGACCACGGCGAGGACACCTGGTACCTGTACGTCGACGTGATCCCCGCGACCGGCTACAAGCCGATGGTGACGAACGACCTCGACACGGGCTGGACCCAGCTCACCGACCCGGGCTTCTCGCTCGCCTCGTCGACCAAGCACGGCGGCATCGTCTCCCTGACCGCGGGGCAGTACGCCGAGGTCCGCTCGGCCGACGCCGCCTCCGCGGTCCGCTCGGACCTCGGCGAGGTGACGGTCGCCTCCGGCACCGACGCCGCGGCGGCTCTGCCCGCCCGCGCCGACGTCGTGCTCGCCTACAACCGGGGCACCGCCTCGCAGCCGGTCACCTGGAACACCTCCGCGGTGGCGACGGCGCCCGGCCGCTACTCCGTCACCGGAGTCGTCCGCACGATCGGTGCGAACGACAACCAGTGGGTGGGCGCGAACGGATCGACGGCCTACAACGCCGCCGACCGTCGGCTCTCGAGCTCCACGGCCGTCACGGTCACCGCGACCGTGGTGGTGACGGCACCGACCTCGACGCTCACCGCGTCCACCCGCTGCGTCGCGGGCAAGGTCGTCCTCACCGGAGTGGTGAAGAACACGGGCACGACGCCCCTCTCGGTCGTCATCCGCTCGCCGTTCGGCGCCTCGCAGACGCTGACCGCCGCCCCCGGTGCCAGCGCCTCGGCCGCCTTCACCACCCGTCAGGCCTCGGTCCCGGCCGCCTCGCTCACCGCGGGCGCCCTGACCGCGGCCTACCTGGCGCGCACCTGCTGACGCACGCGCGCCGCTGACGCCGAGACGGCCCGCCCCCGCCGAGAGACCGCCCCACCGCGGTGCCTCGGCCGGGAGCGGGCCGTCTCGGCGTCGAGCGCCTCGGAGCTCCGCGGCGGCCGCCCCACATCCCGGCACGGCAGGCTGTACGGATGAGCGCGCCTGGAACCACCGACCCCCTCGACCACGTCCGCGTGCGCGGCGCCCGCGAGAACAACCTCCGGAGCATCGACGTCGACGTGCCGCGCGACGCCCTCGTCGCCTTCACGGGGGTCTCCGGATCGGGCAAGAGCTCGCTCGCCTTCGGCACGCTCTACGCGGAGGCGCAGCGCCGCTACTTCGAGTCGGTCGCCCCCTACGCGCGGCGGCTGATCGACCAGGTCGGCGTGCCGGACGTCGACTCGATCGAGGGCCTGCCGCCGGCCGTCGCCCTCCCGCAGCGGCGCTCCGGAGGCTCGGCCCGCTCCACGGTCGGCAGTGCGACGACGCTCTCGAGCGTGGTGCGGATGGTGTTCTCGCGCATCGGCGCCTACCCCGAGGGCGCGCCGATGCTGCTCGCAGAGGACTTCTCGGCCAACACCGTGCAGGGCGCGTGCCCCAGCTGCCACGGCATCGGCCGGGTCTACGACGTCCCCGACGAGCTGATGGTGCCGGACGACTCCCTCTCGATCCGCGACGGGGCGCTCGCCGCCTGGCCGACCGCCTGGCACGGCAAGCAACTGCGCGACAGCCTGATCTCGCTCGGACACGACATCGACGCTCCGTGGCGCGACCTGCCCGCGGAGGACCGCGACTGGATCCTGCACACTCCTGACTCCCCGCAGGTTCCCGTGTGGACCGACCGCTCTCCCGCGGAGGTGCGCGCGGCCGTGGCCGCCGGTGACGAGCCGCGCTACATGAGCACGTTCCTCGGGGTGCGCCGCTACGTGCTCGACACCTTCGCCGGCTCGAAGAGCGCCCGGATGCGCGAGCGCGCGGCCTCGTTCGTCGTCAGCGTCGCCTGCCCGGTGTGCGGCGGCCGGAGGCTGAAGCCCGACGCGCTCGCCGTCACCTTCGAGGGGCTCGACATCACCGAGCTGTCAGCGCTCCCGCTCGAGGAGCTGGTCGTCGTCGCGCGGCGCGTGCTGGAGCCCGGCTGGACCCCGGCCGACGGCGCTCCGCAGACCCGCCTGGCCGCGCAGCGGCTGGTCGAGGACCTCGTCGCCCGCCTCGCGCCGATCGTCGACCTGGGCCTCGGCCACCTCTCGCTCGACCGCTCCACGCCGACGCTCTCCTCGGGGGAGCTCCAGCGGATGCGCCTCGCGACGCAGGTGCTCTCGCGCCTCTTCGGCGTCGTCTTCGTGCTCGACGAGCCGTCCACGGGCCTGCACCCCGCCGACACGGAGGCGCTGCTCGGCATCCTGCGGACCCTGCGGGCGACCGGCAACACCGTCTTCTTCGTCGAGCACTCCCTCGACGTCATCCGCGAGGCCGACTGGATCGTCGACATCGGCCCGGGCGCGGGGTCGGGGGGCGGCACCGTCGTCTACTCCGGCCCGCTCGACGGCCTGCCGGGCGCCCGCGGCTCCGTCACCCGCCGCTACCTCTTCCCCGAGGGCGACCCGGCGCCGCTGCGCTCCCGCCGCACCGCGGAGCAGTGGATCGAGCTCGCCGGAGTCTCGCGGCACACCCTCGACGACCTCTCCGTCGCGTTCCCGGTCGGGGTGCTCACCGCGGTCACCGGCGTCTCCGGATCGGGCAAGTCGACGCTCGTGAACCAGGCGCTGCCCGATCTGCTGCGCGCCTCGCTCCGCGCCGACGTCGCCGAGGACGCGCCGACGGAGGAGGTCGGGGAGGCGGACCCGCTGCTCGACGCGGCGGCGGCGGCGACCCGCGGCACCGCCTCCGGGCCCGCGGACCGCCTGCGCCGGGTGGTGCAGGTGACCCAGACCCCGATCGGCCGGACCTCGCGCTCGAACGTCGCGACGTACACGGGCCTGTTCGACCGGGTGCGGACGCTCTTCGCGGCCACTCCGGAGGCGAAGCGCCGCCGCTTCTCGGCGAGCCGATTCTCCTTCAACCTGCCCAGCGGGCGCTGCCCCGTCTGCAAGGGCGAGGGCTCCGTGGAGGTGGAGCTGCTGTTCCTCCCGACCGTCGAGGCGCCCTGCTCGGCGTGCGGCGGCACCCGGTACAACGACGAGACGCTCGAGGTCACCCTGGGCGGCCGGACGATCGCCGACGTCCTCGCGCTGAGCGTCGCCGATGCGCGCGAGGCCTTCGCCGAGGACCGCGAGGTCGCCCGCCACCTCGACGCGCTGGTGGACGTGGGGCTCGGCTACGTCTCGCTCGGCCAGCCGGCGCCCGAGCTGTCCGGGGGAGAGGCGCAGCGGGTGAAGCTCGCCTCGGAGCTGCGTCGCGCCCAGCGCGGGGACACGCTCTACCTGCTCGACGAGCCGACGTCGGGCCTGCACCCCGCCGACGCCGACCGCCTGCTCGAGCACCTGCAGCACCTGGTCGACGCGGGCAACACGGTGATCGTCGTCGAGCACGACATGCGCGTCGTCGCCGACGCGGACTGGGTCGTGGACCTCGGCCCGGGGGCGGGCCGGGCCGGCGGCTCGGTGGTCGCGACGGGCACTCCGGAGGAGGTCGCCGAGGCCGCGGGCAGCCGCACCGCTCCGTACCTCCGGGCGGCTCTGGACCGGCGCCGCTGAGCGCTCGAGGACCCTGTCAGTCCTCTCACCGAAACCTCACCGAAAACGATTGTTAACGGTAACATTCGAGGCGGCCCGCCCCCCTGGGCCGGATTTCTCAACGACGAGAGGCCTCACGAATGAGACGACGACTCCCCCTGGCCACCGTGGCGGTGATGGCGCTGACGGCGGGTCTCCTGTCGGTCGGCCCCACGGCCCAGGCCGCCCCCACCACCTCGCTCGACGCCGCGAAGGTGCTCGAGCTCCCGTTCGACGGGTCGCTCGCCGACACCAGCGGTCGTGGTACCGCCCTCGGGATGCAGAAGGGCACGGCCTCCTACGGCACCGGCCTGAACGGCCGGGCGTTCGAGTTCACCGGATCGAACGCGATCTCGCTCGGCACTGCGGCGGCGCTGCAGCCCGCCGACCTCACCGTCTCCTTCTGGTACAAGCCGACCAGCGCGATGACCGGTGAGCAGGTCTTCACCTGGAACAAGACCGCCTACAACTCCGACGGCTGGTACCTCACCTCCGAGGGCGACGGCACCCCGCTCGCCCTCTCGATCGGCCCGTCCGGCGGTCAGCCGTACAAGGTCGCCGTCGAGACCGCGCGCTCCGGCTTCTTCCCCGCGGGGGAGTGGACGCACGTGGTCGCCACGTACGACAAGAGCACCAAGGCCGTCGCCTTCTACCGCAACGGGGTGAAGCAGACCGCCGTCGTCAAGACCGCGCCGTCCTCCTCCGCGTCCGGCGTCCTCGGCTCCGAGAGCACGTCGACGAAGACCCTCGGCTTCAACGGCCCCCAGTACAACGGCGCGCACCTGCGCGGCCTGCTCGACGACTACGCGCTCTACAACGGCGTCGCCACCACCACCGACGTCGTCGCCCTGACGAAGGCCGGGAACCCCTCCTTCGACCCCGCGAGCATCGCCCGGGCCGACCTCGAGCTGGTCGCCCCGCCCGCGAGCACCAGCACCGGCTTCACCCTGCCCACCGTCGGCGCGAAGGGGTCCGCCCTCAGCTGGACCTCCTCCGACCCGGCGACCGTCGCGATCAGCGGAGGCACGGCCGCGGTCACGCCGCCCACCGGCTCCGCGACGCAGGTCGTCCTCACCGGCTCCGCCACCTACGGGGGCAGCACCGCGGTCACGAAGACCTACACTCTCCAGGTGCAGCCCCGGGGAGTGAAGACGTCGAACTACCTTCTGGAGGCCGGCCTGTCCGACGTCTCCGTGCAGGACCCCTACCTCGAGAACGGGGAGCAGCAGACCGTCGAGTACCTGCTGAGCCTCGACCCCGAGATGTTCCTCTACTCCTTCTACCGCGAGGCCGGGCTCACGCCGACCACCAGCGGCGGATACGGGGGCTGGGAGCGCGAGAACGGCACCCGGTTCCAGGGCCACTTCTTCGGCCACTACCTCTCGGCGCTCTCGCAGGCCTACGCGACCGAGGAGGACGCGGCCACCAAGGCGGCTCTGCTCGCGAAGCTCACCGCTTCCGTCGACGGTCTGAAGAAGGTCCAGGACGCCTACGCGCTGAAGGACCCCGCGAACGCCGGCTACGTCTCGCCGTTCCCGACCCGCTACCTCCCCTCGGGCGGCGACGGCCTGCTCGTCCCCTTCTACAACCTGCACAAGGTGCTCGCAGGCCTCCTCGACGCCCACGACCAGGCGCCCGACGCCGTCTCGCAGAAGGCGCTCACCGTCGCCGGCGGCTTCGGCAGCTGGATCACCGCCTGGGCGGGCCGCCAGGCCAACCCCGGGCAGCTCCTGAACACGGAGTACGGCGGAATGAACGAGGCGCTCTACCGCCTGTACGAGACCACGCACGACCCGGCGCACAAGCGCGCGGCCGAGTACTTCGACGAGACCGCGCTGTTCCAGAAGCTCGCGAACAACGAGGACATCCTCAACGGGCTGCACGCGAACACGACCGTCCCGAAGCTGATCGGCGCGCTGAAGCGCTACCGCGTCTTCACCGACGACCCGGCGCTCTACGCCACGCTCACCGCCGCGGAGAAGTCGGATCTCGACATGTACCGCCGTGCCGCCGAGAACTTCTGGCGCATGGTCGACGAGACCCACACCTACGCCAACGGCGGCAACAGCCAGTCCGAGCACTTCCACGCACCCGGCACCCTGTACGAGTACGCCACGAACGGCCAGACCACCGGCTACGGCGAGAACTCGACCTCCGAGGGCTGCAACATCTACAACATGCTCAAGCTCACCCGGGCGCTGTTCCAGGTGACCGAGGACGTGAAGTACGCCGACTTCTACGAGGAGACGTTCATCAACGGCGTCCTCTCGGTGCAGAACCCGGACACCGGCATGGTGACCTACTTCCAGCCGCAGACCGCGGGCTACGCCAAGGTCTTCGGGCACGAGCTCGACGAGTTCTGGTGCGACCACGGCTCGGGTATCGAGAGCTTCACCAAGCTCGGCGACTCGATCTACTTCGAGAAGCCGAAGACCGTCTTCGTGAACCAGTTCCGCTCCTCGGTCCTCCGCTCCTCCGCGAACAACCTCCGGCTGACCCAGACGGCGGACATCCCGAGCACGGACACGGCGACCCTGAGGGTCGAAGCGCTGGCCGGAGGAGCCGTGGCCGCGGACACGACCCTCAAGCTGCGCGTGCCGTCCTGGATCGACGGAGCGCCGACGCTCACCGTGAACGGTGCCGTCCGTGCCGTCACGGCCCAGGCCGGATACGTCTCGGTCGCCGTCGCCGCCGGTGACGTGCTGACCTGGAAGCTGCCCGCCGCGGTCAGCGCGGTCGCGGACACGGAGAACCCCGACTGGACCGCGTTCCGCTACGGACCGGTGCTGCTGGCGACCGAGCTCAACCGCTCGAACGTCGAGGCGTCCTACGTCGCCGGCGTCCTGGTGCGCATGGGCACGGCCGACAAGTCCGTGAACTCGAACGTCGTCGTCGCGGACTCCGCGGCCTGGAAGTCCGCGGTCCGCGGCAACCTGGTCCGCCTGCCCGACGGCGCGGACGGCAACGGCCGCACGACGATGCGCTTCGGCATGAAGAACGTCGACGCCGCGTCCGCGGCCCGGGTGTTCACTCCGTACTACAGCCTCTACAACGCCCGCTACGCGACCTACATGACCCTGATCGAGCCCGACTCGGCCGCGGCCCAGGAGCTGATCCGGACGCAGAAGGAGCAGCTGCGCGTCGACGAGACGACGATCGACTCCCTCACCTCCTTCGACAACAACAACAGCGAGGCTGACAAGAACTACAAGACCGCGCGGTCCTCGGTGGGGACCTGGCGCGGCGAGGGGTACCGCGACGGCGAGCGCTCGGCGGAGGCGTACTTCCAGTACGACATGATCGTCGACCCGGCTCTGCCGGCGAACTACCTCGGGGTCCGCTACTACGGCGGCGACGCGGGACGCACCTTCGACGTCTACCTCAACGACGTGAAGCTCAAGACCGAGGTGGTCTCGGGAGCGGCCGGAGCGACGAGCTGGTACGTCCAGTACGACCGGATCCCGGCGTCGATCCTCAGCGGTCTCGCCGCGAAGGACAGCTACAAGCGCGACCAGAGCGGGAAGTAC
This sequence comes from Rathayibacter sp. AY1E6, assembly GCF_002931115.1. Classification (NCBI taxonomy): domain Bacteria; kingdom Bacillati; phylum Actinomycetota; class Actinomycetes; order Micrococcales; family Microbacteriaceae; genus Rathayibacter; species Rathayibacter sp. AY1E6. The sequence continues at coordinate 9,502 of NZ_PSVK01000010.1, forward strand.
GTGCTCGACGCGAAGGGGCAGAAGATCCCCGTCGTCACGGTGCGCTTCCAGGGCACCGGATCCAGCTACGTCGGCGGTGTCTTCGGGGTCTACACGACCGAGTCGACCACCTACGCGGCGGACCCGGAGCTGACGAAGCTCTCCTCCGACGTCGGGACGCTCTCGCCGGCTCTCGCCGCCGGGGTCAGGGACCACACGCTCACGGTGCCGGCCGGCACGACGAGCGTCTCGCTCGACCTGGACCCGGCCGTGCCCAGCGGTCTGGTGAAGGTCGACGGCGTGCTGATCGACGACACCCTCCGCCGCACGGTGCCGCTCGCGGCGTCGGGCACGACGAGCGTGGTCGTCGAGTCGTCGGCGCAGGACCACACGACGACAGCGACCTACCGCCTCTCCATCGTCCGCGCCTCCGCGGCGACGGTACCGACGACCGTGGCGGCCACCAGCCGCTGCGTGGCGGGCAAGGTCGTGGTGACGGTCACCGCTCGGAACGATGCGAAGGTCCCGGCGGGGATCACCCTCGGCTCCGCCTGGGGCTCGAAGGCGTTCACCGGGATCGCTCCCGGGTCGAGCGCCTCGCACGCCTTCACCACCCGCGCCGCCTCGGTGGCCGCGGGCTCGGCGACGGTGACCGCGACGGCGACCGTGGACGGAGCATCGGTGACCACCACGAAGCAGGCCGCGTACTCCGCTCTCACCTGCAAGTGACGTGACGACGACGGCCGCCGGGGATCGCCCCCGGCGGCCGTCGTCGTCAGTCGGAGGTGCGGTAGAGGCCCTGGAGCAGCCCGATGACGTCGCCCAGGAGGGGCGGCGGGTCGCTCCGGATCCACGCGGCGTGCACGGGGACCGGCGGGGCGTCGCGGACGACCCGGTAGGCGAGGCCCTGCCGTCGGTACTGGCTCACCGTCGATTCCGCGGTCACTCCGCGGGCGGAGCCGCTGCTGATCACCGTGAGCCAGTCGTCGACGTCGGTCGTCGGGACGGTGATCCGCGGCCGGTCGTGCTCGGGCCAGAGGTCGAGCCGGGTGCTCCCGGTCCGGTCGTCGAGCGCCAGCGGAGCGGTCGCCACCTGGGCGAGGGTGACCGTGCGCTTCGCGGCGAGCGGGTCGTCGACGGACAGCGCGCAGTAGCGCTTCTCGGTGCCGATCAGAGCCGACTCGACGTCCGCAGCCGGGGATCCGCGCCGGAGGATCGCCAGATCGCTGAGGCCCTCGGCGAGCCCCGCGGTGGGGGTGTTGGAGCGGATCAGCTGCAGCTCGTGGCGGGGGAGCGCCGCGGCCCAGCGGCGCTGGAACTCCTGGGTGTGCTCGCCGAGAGCCGACCAGGCGTAGCCGATCCGGATCGTGTCCGTTCCGGCCGCCGCCTCCTCGCGCAGATCGTCGACGACGGCCAGGACGCGGCGGGCGTGCCGCAGCACCCGCTCGCCCGCCGGCGCGAGCTCGACGCTGCGGGTCGTCCGGTGGAGGAGCCTTCGTCCGAGGACGGACTCGAGCGCCGCGACGTTGCGGGAGACCGCCGTCTGGGAGATGCCGAGGTCGATCCCCGCGTCGGTGAAGGTCCCGGCGTCGACGACGCCGACGAACGACCGGAGGTGGCGCAGTTCCAGATCCATGACCGCATCCTATTCATGCGGTTCCCGCATCGATCGGACCGGTGATGCATTGTGAGCCGGGGCCGGACGGCTCGCAGACTTCCGGCATGACGAAGCAGCTCCCCGGCGACGGACGGACCGTCGGCGTCGCGACCGCCCTCGCGAGCGCCCTCTCGAATCAGCTCGGGGCGGCCTCCGGGACTCTGGCCTTCCCGGTCCTGGGATCCGTCGGAGTGGTCGCCGTCCGGCAGATCGTCGCCGCGCTGATCCTCCTCCCGGTCGTGCGGCCGCGGATCCGCGACCTGACCCGCGCGCAGTGGTGGCCCGTCCTGCTCCTCGCCGTGGTGTTCGGAGCGATGAACCTCACGCTCTACGCGGCCATCGACCGCATCGGGCTGGGGCTGGCGGTGACCCTGGAGTTCTGCGGGCCGCTGGCGGTCGCGCTCCTCGGCTCCCGGAGCAGGACCAGCGCGCTCTGCGCCCTCGTCGCCGGAGCGGGCGTCCTCGCGATCGCCGGGCCGAGGCCCTCGTCCGACCAGCTGGGGATCGCGCTCGGTCTCGCGGCCGCGTGCTGCTGGGCCGCGTACATCCTGCTCAACCGGATCATCGGACTCCGGCTGCCCGGAGCGCAGGGGACCGCCACGGCGACCGGGATCTCCGCCGCCGTCTTCCTGCCCGTCGCCGTCTGGACGCTCGTCTCGACGCGCCCCGACGCGGGCACCGTGCTCCTGGCGGTCGGCGCCGGCGTCCTGGCGACGGCCGTCCCGTTCGTGGCCGACGTGATCGCGCTCCGGAGGCTCCCGGCGAGCGTGTTCGGGACGCTCATGAGCGTCAACCCCGTCCTGGCCGCCCTCATCGGCGCGGTCGTGCTCGGGCAGGACGTCGGCGCGGCCGGATGGATCGGCATCGCCCTCATCGTCACCGCGAACGCGGCGGTCCTCCGGCGGGGGCGTCGCGCGCGGTGAGGCCCGGCGGCGGGCCGAGCGAGAGGTGATCCCGTCGAGATGCCGCCGCTGTGCGTTACCTGTTCGTTATGAAAAAGGCGCCTACACGACCAAACCAGGGACACCCTGGGAAACAGCAGGTCGCGGGAGAAAACTCTCCTCCATGAACCAGACAGCGGCACCCGTGCGCGAGCATCGAGCTCTCTACTTCCTGCTCGCCGCCCTCGCGGGCATCGTCACGGGCGGAGTCCTCCTCGCCGTCGCCGAGCTCATCGCCCTCGCGGTCGCCCGCACCGCGAGCCCCGTGCTCGCGCTCGGCGCCTTCATCGTCGACATCGTCCCGCGCCCGCTCAAGGAGTTCGCGATCGAGACGTTCGGCGAGAACGACAAGACCTTCCTGCTCGGCAGCGTGGGCGCCGCGGTCGTCGTCGCCGCCGCGATCGCCGGAGTGCTCCAGCTGGTCCGCCCGCCGCTCGGCCAGGTGCTGCTCGTGATCGCCGGCGGCCTCTCGATCGCCGCCATCGTGACCCGCACCGGAGCGTCGCCGCTCGCCGCGGTGCCCACGCTGGTCGGACTCGTCGTCGCCGTCGTCGTCATGCACCTCCTCTTCACGCGCCTGCGCGGCTGGCGTGCGGCCCGGGCCTCGGAGGCCAGGGGAACATCCTCCGAGGCCCGTCCGGGCGCCCTCGAGCGCCGCGGCTTCTTCCGCATCGCGCTGATCTCCGCCGTCGGCGCGGCCGTCGTCGGCACCGGTGCCCGCCTGGTCAACGCGGCGACCTCCTCCCTCGCCGGTGTCCGCGACGCCCTGCGCCTGCCGTCCCCGCGCAGCACCGTCTCGGTCCCCGCGGGCGCCGAGCTCGACATCGAGGGCATCACCCCGCTCTACACGCCGAACGCCGACTTCTACCGCGTCGACACCGCCCTCACCGTGCCCAACCTGGACCCGTCGGCCTGGTCGCTGAAGATCACCGGCATGGTCGACCGCGAGGTGACGCTGAACCTCCAGCAGATCTTCGACATGGGCCTCGACGAGTACGGCATCACCCTCACCTGCGTCTCGAACCAGGTCGGCGGCAACCTCGTCGGCAACGCCAAGTGGCTCGGCGTCCCCCTGCGCGACGTGCTGAAGATGGCCGGCGTGCAGAGCGGAGCCGACATGCTCCTCTCCACCAGCAGCGACGGCTACACGGCGTCCACCCCGATCACCGCGGTCACGGACGAGAACCTCGACGCGATCCTCGCCGTCGGCATGAACGGCGAGCCCCTCCCGTTCGAGCACGGCTTCCCGGTGCGGATGATCGTGCCCGGCCTCTACGGCTACGTCTCGGCCACCAAGTGGCTCACCGAGCTCAAGGTCACCACCTTCGAGGCCGACCAGGCCTACTGGACCCCGCGCGGCTACTCCGCCGAGGCCCCCATCAAGATGTCCTCGCGGATCGACACCCCGCGGATCGGCGTCCCCGTCACCTCGGGCGCTCTCAAGATCGCGGGCGTGGCCTGGGCGCAGAGCATCGGCATCGAGAAGGTCGAGGTGAGCATCGACAACGGCGACTGGCAGGAGGCGACGCTCTCGACCCCGGTCAACCTCGACACCTGGGTGCAGTGGTTCGTCGACTGGGACGCCCAGCCCGGCTCGCACTACGTCGCGGTCCGCGCGGTCGACAAGAACGGCATGGTCCAGATCGAGGACCGCGCGCCGGTCGCGCCCGACGGATCCTCCGGCTGGCAGCGCACGCTCATCAACGTCACCTGACGCCCTGCGGAGGCGCCGATCCCCGGGGGTCGGCGCCTCCGGTGCGTCCGGCGTCCGTCGCGACGACGCCCCCGCAGTGCGGACGGCCCTGACGCGACGTCGCCTTGGCGGCAGGCGCCGCGGCACGTCCCGGCCCGGCGCGCAAGCCTCCGCGGCGGCGCGGCCCGCGAGGAGGCGCCGCTCTAGCCTTCGAGGATGCGCTCCCGGCTCCTCCACCTCCGCGAATCCTTCTGGTTCCTCCCGGCCCTGTTCGGCGTCCTCGCCGTCGGGCTGGCGCTGGGGCTGGTCGAGGTCGACCATCTGCTGGTCCGCGCCGGTGTCAGCGGCATCCCCCTGATCGAGGACCTGTCGCCGACCGGCGGCCGGGCGATCCTCTCGGCGATCGGCGGGACGATGCTGGGCGTCGCCGCGACCTCGTTCTCGATCACGATCTCGGTGCTGGCGACCACGTCCTCCGCCTACGGGCCCCGGCTGGTCCGCAACTTCATGGCCGACCGCGGCAACCAGGTCGTCCTGGCGGTGCTCACGTCCACGTTCCTGTACTCGCTGATCGTGCTGCGCGCGGTGCACACCGAGGAGGACGCGTCGCTGACGTTCGTGCCGGTGGTGGCCGTCTCGTTCTCGGTGCTGCTCGCGGTGGGCGACGTCGCGGTGCTCGTCTACTTCATCCACCACATCGCGCTGTCGGTGCAGGTGACGACGCTGCAGCAGCGGGTGCTCGGCGAGCTCGTCGACGTCATCGAGCGGCTGCACCCGGAGAGCGGGGAGGAGCCGACGGACGCGGAGGAGGCCCTGCCGCCGGCGGGGCGCGAGCCGGTCGTGCTGCGGGCGGTGCGCGGCGGCTACGTCGAGCAGCTCGAGATCGAGCGGCTGGTCGCCCTGGCCCGCAGCGGCGACGCGCGGCTCCGGGTGCTCGCGCTGCCCGGCGACCACGTCCTCGTCGGCGACCCGGTGCTCGAGGTCCTGGAGGGGTCCGTCGCCCAGGAGGAGGCGGTCGCCGCGGTCGTCGTCGCCGACGCCCGTACCCCGCACCAGGACCTCCGCTACGCCGTCCAGCAGGTGGTCGAGATCGGAGTCCGCGGGCTCGCGACCGGCACGAACGACCCGTACACCGCGGTCGGCGCCGTCGAGGCCCTGACCAGCGCGCTCGTCGACCTCTGCGGCCGGCCGGAGGCGCGCGGCCGCTACTCCGACGCCGACGGAGTCGTCCGCCTGGTCGTCCCGTGGCCTCGAGCGGGCGAGCTTCTGGCCGACGTGTTCCTCGCCCTGCGCTCGTACGCGATGGAGCAGCCGCTCGTCGTCCGCGCCGGCGTGCGCCTCGCCGAGCGGCTCGCGGTCGTCGCCCGCGGGGGTACCCGCGTCGAGCTGCACCGCCAGGTCCAGGCGTTCGCCGCCGCGCACGCCGCCGCCGACGGCGACGCCCTCGAAGCGCCGGCCCTGCGCGCGTCGCTCGCCGCGCTCGAGGCGCGCCTCGCGGCCTGAAGCCGGCCTGTCGGATGCTCCGGGAGGCCGCACCGCCAATGGAGTGCTCGAATCGATTCGAGTAGGCTCGGCGCATGACAGAGAACACCACTGAGCTGCGCGTGGGGGTCGTCGGCCTCGGCTTCGCCGGCACCACCCACCTCGACGCCTTCCAGTCCCTGCCCGGCGCCCGCGTCGTCGCGCTCGCCGGCCAGGAGGAGGCGCGCCTGCACGAACTCGGCGCGACCCGCGGCGTCCCCGACCTCTACGCCGACTGGGAGGAGCTCGTCGCCCGCGACGACCTCGACGTCGTCTCCATCGGCGTCCCGAACCACCTGCACCACCCGATCACCGTGGCCGCGCTCGCGAGCGGCAAGCACGTCTTCTGCGAGAAGCCGCTCGCCACCACCGCTGAGCTGGCGGCCGAGATGGTCGAGGCCGCCCGCACGAACGACCGGGTGCTCGAGATCGCGTACAACCACCGCCGCCGCGCCGACGTCGCCTTCCTCCGCGACTACCTCGACGACGCGCCGCTGGGCGACGTCTACCACGCCCGCGCGAGCTGGCAGCGGCGCACCGGCATCCCCGGCATCGGCTCCTGGTTCACGAGCAAGGAGCTCGCCGGCGGCGGCCCGCTGATCGACCTCGGCTCCCACGTGCTCGACATCGCGCTGCACCTGCTCGACGAGCCGCGCGTGACCAGCGTCTCGGCGGTCGCGTACGGCGAGATCGGCCGCTCCGGCCGCGGAGGGCGCCCGCACGGCGTCGCCGCCACCGGCACGCACGCGTTCGAGGTGGAGGACTTCTCGAGCGCCCTGCTGCGCCTCGACAACGGCCGCTCGCTCCAGCTCGACGCCTCCTGGGCGAGCTACTCGAAGGTCGACGAGGACATCGAGGTCGAGATGCTCGGCTCGGCCGGGGGCGCGCGCCTCCACATCGCCGACTACGCCACGGAGGGGACTCTGACGCTCTACTCCGAGGTCGCCGGAGCGCCGACCGTCTCGCACCCCGACGTGAAGGTCCCCGCCGGGCACCACCGCTCCGTCATCGCCGAGTTCCTGGAGGCGATCGCCTCGGGAGCCGACGCGCCCGCGGGCGGCCCCCGCTACTCCGGCCACTACGGCGAGTACGCGCTGCACCGCAGCCGGGTGGTCGACGCGATCTACCGCTCCGCCGCCGAGAAGCAGGAGGTGGCGGTCGCATGAGCGCCCCGATCGAGGTCCTCGTCTGGAACGAGTTCCGCCACGAGACCCGCGGCGACGAGACCGTGCTGCGCCACTACCCGGACGGCATCCACCGCGTCATCGCGGACGGGCTCGCGGAGTCGCTCGGCGACGCCGTCTCGGTGCGCACCGCGACGCTCCCCGAGCCCGAGCACGGGCTCACCGAGGAGGCGCTCGCGACGACGGACGTGCTGCTGTGGTGGGGGCACATCGCGCACGAGGAGGTGTCGGACGAGGTCGTCCAGCGCGTCCTGCGGCACGTGCAGGAGGGGATGGGGATCCTGGTCCTGCACTCGGGCCACTACTCGTCGATCTTCAAGGCGCTCATGGGCACGACCTGCTCGCTGAAGTGGCGCAACGACCGCGACCGCGAGCTGGTCTGGACGATCGCGCCCACGCATCCGATCGCCGAGGGCGTGCCCAGCCCGCTGATCATCCCCGAGCAGGAGATGTACGGCGAGTACTTCGACATCCCGGTGCCGGAGGAGACGGTGTTCCTGTCGACGTTCACCGGCGGCGAGGTGTTCCGCTCCGGCGTGACCTACACCCGCGGCCTCGGGAAGGTCTTCTACTTCTCGCCCGGCGACCAGGACTACCCCGTCTACCACCACCCGGACATCCGGCGCGTGCTGGCGAACGCCGTCCGCTGGGCCCGCCCGACCCGGCCGCGCACGCCCCTCACGGCCGACCACCACCCCCGGGGCTGGTTCGAGTCCTGACGCGAGCTCCCGCGCCCTCCCCTCCCTCTCCGCGAGATGCCGCTCCGGTACGCGACACGCCGTGCCGGGCGCACCGACGTGGCGTCCCGCGGGGGAGGTACTGGGGGGATGCAGCAGTCGGAGGGGCGCGAGCCGGACGAGGTGCGCCGGTACGGGGAGGCTCCGGAGCAGATCGCGGACGTCTTCCGCGGGGCGCCCGGCGACGCGCGCCGGCCGGTCGTGCTCGTGCACGGCGGGTTCTGGCGGGCGCGGTGGGACCGGCGGCACGCCCGGCCGCTCGCGGCGGCACTGGCCGACCGCGGGCACGACGTGCTCCTCCCCGAGTACCGGCGCACGGGCGACCCGGGAGGCGGCTGGCCGGGCACCGGCGACGACGTCCTGGCCGTGCTCGCGGCGCTCCCGGCACTGCTGCCCGGCGCCGGACCGGTCGCCCTCGTCGGCCACTCCGCCGGCGGCCACCTCGCCGTCTGGTCGCAGGCCGCCCGTCCGTCGCCGCACGTCGCCGCTGTGATGGCACTGGCGGGCGTGCTCGACCTGGCCGCCGCCTCCGCCGACCGCCTCAGCGACGACGCCGTGGGGGAGCTCCTCGGCGGCGACCTCGCGCTGCTCCCGGGCGCCGACCCCGCGCAGCTGCCGGCGCCGCCGCAGCCGATCACGCTGATCCACGGCGTACTCGACGAGGACGTCCCTGTCGTCTACAGCCGCCGATACGCCGACCGGCACCCCGCCGTGCAGCTGCACGAGCTCGCCGACGCCGACCACATGGCGCTCGTCGATCCGACGACGCCCGCCTTCGCGATCCTCCTCGCCGCGCTCGGCTGACGCGCGCCGGGAGCGGGACTGCGACGCTCCGCCCGCCGAGGCGCGACGGGAACAGGCCCCCTACAGGACCGGCGGGTACAGGAAGAGCGGGACCTGCGCGGTGGGGAAGGTGCGGGTCACGTAGCTGTGCTTGCCGCCGTAGTTGTACTCCTCGAGGAGCACGGTGCCGTCGTCGTTGACCTTCTGCACGTACGAGACGTGGTTGTAGGTCCACCACGCGACGCAGCCGACGATCGGGACGCTGCTGGTCGCCCAGCCCTTCGCGGCCCAGTTGTCCGGCCACTCGTAGGCGCTGCCGCCGAGCGGGGTGATGTTGCCCCACGTGTACTTCCACGGCGCGGAGGTGCGGCCGGCGTCGCGGTTGAGGCGCCAGGCCACGAAGTCGACGCACTCGCGGTAGTAGTAGCCGAGGGGCGAGAGTCCGCCGCCGTCGTCGTCGATGGTCTCGTAGGGCCACGGGTAGTCGTCGCCGACCGCGCGGGTCTGCACGGTCGAGAACTCGCCGCCGTCGGATCCGGAGAGCACGGCCGCCTGGCGGCTGGCCTCGTCGAGCTGCGCCTGGGTCGGTGCGGCGAAGGCGTCGCGGACGGCGGTCTGGCCGGCGGCGTCGGAGGAGACGGTGAGGTTCTGGAGGCCGACCCGGTTCGCGGCGGCGCGGCCGGTCGCGGTGGCGGAGGAGCTGCGGGCGCCGTACGCGGGGATCGCGGCCGTGGCGAAGAGGCCGCCGACCACCGAGAAGGTGCCGAAGGCCAGGGCGCGGCGGCTGAGGCCACGGGCTCGGGCGGGCTCGGCGGCGCGGGGAGCGACGGGGCGGGAGGCGGACGCGCGGCGCGGTGAGGCCGGGATCGACCGGGAGGCGGGGGAGGCGACGGCGGGGATCTCGACCGACACGGTCGGAGCGGTCGCCACGGCCGTTGCGGCGTCGACGGCGGTGGGCGCGGAGTCGCCAGCGGCTGCGGAAGCGGCGGAGTCGTCCGATCCGCTGCGCTCGGCCTCGGTGCCGGCGGTCGCCGCGCCCGTCTCCGTCTCGGCCCGGGCCGCACGGCGCTCGGCCTCGCGGGCCTCGCGCCGGGTCAGGGGTGCAGTGGTCGGGGTGCCGGCACTCTCCTCAGGGGTGGGAATGCCTGGCTTCGACACGCGTGCGTTCTCCTCGGGTGACGGTGGTGACGGGGGGTCGGGGGCCGGTGGGGATCCGGCGACGAGCCACTCTAGCCCGAGGCCCGCGCATAACGGAACGATCACGACGGATCCGGCACGGATGCTCCGACCGCTCGCGCCCGTGCGGTGCCAGGATGGGGCGCAACCGGGAAGGAGCTCCTCATGACCGCACCCACCCCCACCGGGCCCGTCCTCGTCGGCATCGTCGACGGCCAGCGACCCGAGGTCCTGCGCACCGCCGCCCGCGTCGCCGCCGACGCCGGAGCCGCCCTGCTGCTCGTGTCCGTCTCGGCCGATCCGTACCTCGTCGGCGAGTACGTCGATCCGATGACCGGCGGCATCCCGCTCGGCTTCGTCGGCGCCGCGGCCGACCGCGGCGAGGGCCCGTCCCTCCCGCCCGGGCTCCGCGAGACGGTCGAGCACGAGCTGGACGGCAGCACCGTGCAGTGGTCGCTGCGCGCGGCGCGGGGCGAGCCCGCCCTGGCGCTCGCCGAGGTCGCCGAGGAGGTCGACGCGCGGATGATCGTGGTCGGCACCCGCGACGCGGGCGTGCTCGCGAGCATCGCCGAGTTCCTCAGCGGGAGCGTCGCCGCCCACCTCGCGCACCGCCAGCACCGCCCCGTGCTCGTCGTCCCGCGCGCCGACCGCGACCCGTCGCGCCCGGCGCCCTGGGACCTCGCGGAGTGACGCGACCCCTCCACCTGCGCCCCTCCGCGATCCTCCTCGTCGCGGCGGGCGGAGCCGTCGGCACGGCTGCGCGCGCCGCGATCGGCGCCGCACTGCCCCCGCTGGGCGTCGTGCCGGTCGCGACGCTCGCCGTGAACCTGCCGGGCGCGTTCCTCCTGGGCCTCCTGCTCGAGGCGCTGGCACGGCGCGGGCCGGACGAGGGCGGGCGCCGCACCCTGCGCCTCCTGCTCGGCACCGGCGTGCTGGGCGGATTCACGACCTACAGCACCTTCTCGCTCGACACGGTCGCGCTGCTCGAGGGCGGCCACGTCGTGGAGTACCTGCTCTACACCGGCGGCACGCTCGTGCTGGGCGTGCTCGCCGCGGCGCTGGGCATCGCGGTCGCGGGGCGGCGGAGGGCGGCGGCGTGACGCCCGGCCTTCTGCTCGCGGTCGCTCTCGCGGGCGGAGTCGGAGCGGCCGCGCGGCTCGTCGTCGACGGGGTCGCGCGGTCGCTCGTGCCGGCGCGCTGGCCGGTCGGCACCGCGCTGATCAACGTCAGCGGATCGCTGCTGCTCGGAGTCGTCACCGGGCTCGTGCTGGCCGGTGTCCTCGACCCGGTGTGGCGGGCCGTGCTCGGGACGGGCGTGCTCGGCGGCTTCACCACGTTCAGCACGGCGAGCGTCGAGACCGCGCGGCTCTTGCTCGACCGGCGCTGGGCGGCCGGCCTGGGGTACGGCGTCGGCACGGCGGCGCTCGCCGTCGCGGCGGCCGCCGCGGGCCTCGCGCTGACGGGCGTCCGGCTGTCCTGAGCAGCGCGGCGGGCGAACCGGAGCGGCGTGCGGCTCTGCTCCTCACCGCCCTTCCGCGGAGCCCACCCCACGCCCCTCCGCACCCGCCTCATCGACCCCGCCCCGTCACTCCTGATCCCCCCGCTCACGGGGCAGGCGCCCGCCGCCGCCCGCGAGCCGACGCGGATCCTCGCGCGGTGACCCCCGGTCGAGGGACGCCTCGACCTCCGGAGCATGGGTGAAGATCGGCGGATGACATCCGTGGGGGCCGTTCCGGAGCTCAGGCTGGCCGTCGTCGACGACCAGCCCCTCTACCGGCACATGCTGTCGTCGCTGCTGCGCGCGGTGCCGGGCGTGCGGAGCGTCGTGGAGGCCGGATCCGCCACGGAGGCGCGGTCGGTGCTGCGGCCCGCGGAGCTCGACGTGGCGATCCTCGACATCGAGCTCGGCGACGGGGACGGCATCGAGCTCGGGCGCCGGCTGCGGTCCACCGCGCCGGGGCTGGGCATCGTCCTGCTCTCGGCCGTCGACGCGATGCACCGCTTCCTCCGCCTCGACCGCGCCGAGGCCCGCGGCTGGAGCTACCTCTCGAAGACCTCCTCCCTCTCCGCCCCCGCGCTGCTCGCCTCCGTCCGCGCGACGGCGGACGGCCGCACCGTGCTCGATCCGGCGCTGGTCGCCGCCCGCGCGGCCCGCCGCGACTCCCCGGTCGCCGCGCTGAGCCCGCGCCAGTACGAGGTGCTCTCGGGTCTCGCATCGGGGCTGACCAACGCCGCGATCGGCGAGCGCCTCGGCATCGCGGTCCGCTCGGTCGACAACCACGTCAACGCCGTCTACGCGGGCCTCGGCGTGCGGTCGGACGGCGAGCGCAACCCGCGGGTCGACGCGACGCTCCTCTTCCTCGAGCACACCGGATGAGCGCCGGCCCGAGCGACACGCGCGAGGACAACCGCATCGTCCTCGGAGCGATGGCCCTCCTCGGCGGCGTCCTCTCGCTGCTGGCCGCGCTCCAGGCCGTCTTCGCGCTCGGGATGCTGTCGCGGACGCTGCGGAGCGTCGATCCGGGGCCGCTGCTCGACGTGACGACGCGCGTCCTGGTCAACGTGTCGACGATCGGGCTCGCGATCGCCCTGGTCGCGGTGCTGCGTCCCGAGCGCTCGACCGGCGGCGGCCGGGTGGCCCGGACGGCGATCATCGCCGTGGGGATGGGACTCGTCCGCTGCTGCCTCCAGGTGCTGACCGGCGTCTACCCGCTCTCGGCCCTCCCCGCTCTCGCGGTCGAGCTGGTCGTCGGATCCACGGTGATCGCGCTGATCACGGCCTACGGCTACCTGCTCGTGCGCGCGGCGCGGCGGGTTCGCGAGAAGGAGCGGGAGCACGCCCGCGCCTCCGTGCAAGCGCTCGAGGCGGTGCAGGCCCTGCAGCGGGAGGAGCTGCGGGTGCGGCGCGACGTCGCGCAGAGCCTGCACGGCGGCCTCCAGAACGGACTGGTGGTGCTGACCGCCGAGCTGCACGCGGTCGCGAGCGCATCCGACGAGGCGGCCTCGGAGCGGCTGCTCGCCATCGCCGCCCGGCTCGACCGGCTCCGCGAGGACGAGGTGCGCGCGGTCGGCCACGCCCTCTACCCGGTCGAGATCGACCACGGCCTGGTCCCCGCCGTCCGCGACCTCGTCGCGCGACTCCCTCCCGAGATCGCCGTCGACCTCGACCTCGGCCGCATCCCGGCGCTCGCCGCCGAGGGCGCCGAGGCGCCGCTCGACCAGCGGATGCTCCTGGTCCGGCTCCTGGAGGAGGCGGTCACCAACGCGCTGAAGCACGGCGGCGCCTCCTCGCTGCGGGTGCGCGGCGACGAGGAGGCGGGCGTCGTGGTGCTCACCCTCGACGACGACGGCCGCGGACTCGTCGAGGGGTCGACGCGCTCGGGCCTGGCGCGGCTGGAGCGGCAGCTCGCGGTCTACGGGGGCTCGTTGGAGCTCTCGGACTCGCCCGTGCTGGCGGGGGCGCGGCTGAGGGCGCGGCTCCCGCTGTCCGACGCGGACGGCGGCGGGGCGGAGTAACGGGACGGGCGCTCCCGCCGTCCCTCGCGTCGAGCACAGGGCGGTCCGAGGGACGGATTCATGCCGGATGGCGAGCCGTCTCCTCGTGCCCGCCCCTCACGCCGGGTAGACCAGCAGATCCTGCGGAGCGACGGTGAAGCCTGCCTCGCGGCCGGGCGCGAGGTCGAGGCGCGCCGCGTCGGCCGCCGGGACGTCGGCGGTCAGGAGCGCGCTGCGCACCCGCACCGCGTCTCCCCGCTGCTCCACGTCGGTGATCACGGCGCGGAGGCCTCCCTCTCCGACGGAGACGGCGGAGGGACGGACCGCGGCGAGCACCGCGGCGCCGACCGCGACCGGCTCGGCCGCGACTCCGGACAGCTCGTGCCCGCCGGCGGTGCGCAGACCCGTCGCGGTGCGGACGCCGTCGAGCAGCTCGAGCCCGGCGAGCTCGGCGGTGAACGCGGTGCGCGGGCGCGTGAGGACCCGGGAGGTCGGCCCCTCCTCCACCACACGGCCGCCGTGCAGCACCAGAACCCGGTCGGCGAGGGTCCAGGCGTCGAGCACGTCGTGGGTGACCACGATCGCCGAGCGGTCGGCGAGCACCTCGCGGAGCATCCGGCGGAGGACCGGGGCGGTCCGGGCGTCGACCGCGGCCAGCGGCTCGTCGAGCAGCAGGAGGCGCGGGTCGGTCGCGAGGGCCCGGGCGAGTGCGACCCGCTGAGCCTGGCCGCCGGAGAGACTCCCCGGGCGCCGGTCGGCCAGGTCGGCCACGCCCGCGGCGGCCAGCTCGCGCTCGGCCCGCTCGAGGGACCGCGCCCGTCCGGCGCCGGCGCTGCGCGGACCGAACGCCGCGTTCTCGCGCACGCTGAGGTGCGGGAACAGCAGCGGGTCCTGCGCCAGCAGGGCGACGGGGCGGCGGTGCGGAGGAGTCCAGCGGCGGTCGTCGAAGAGCAGCGCGCCGCCGGCGGTCGCCCGCCCGGAGTCGGCGCGGACGAGGCCGGCGATCAGCTCGAGCACGGTCGACTTCCCCGCGCCGTTGGGCCCGAGCAGCGCGATCGTCTCGCCCTCGGCCACGTCGATCCGCACGTCGATCCCGCGCGCCGCGAGCCGCGCCTCCAGCAGCAGGCTCACCGCGGCACCCCCCGGGCTGAGCGGCCGTGCGCGAGACCGATCACGAGCACCGCGACCACCACGAGCACCAGCGCGAGGGCGACCGCCGCGTCCGGATCGCTCTCCCGCTGCAGGTAGATCTCGAGCGGGAGGGTGCGCGTCGTGCCCTCGAGGCTGCCGGCGAAGGTCAGCGTCGCCCCGAACTCGCCGAGCGCCCGCGCGAACGAGAGGATCGCGCCCGAGGCGAGGCCCGGCAGGATCAGCGGCAGCGTGATCCGGCGGAGCACTGTCCCGGGGGAGGCGCCGAGCGTCGCTGCGACCGACTCGTACCGCGCGCCGGCGCTGCGCAGTGCGCCCTCGAGCGTCAGCACCAGGAACGGCAGGGCCACGAAGGTCTGCGCGATCACGACGGCGGTGGTCGAGAACGCGATGCGGACGCCGAGGGCCTCCAGTGCGCCGCCGAGCAGGCCCATCCGCCCGAAGGTGAAGAGCAGCGCCAGCCCGCCGACCACCGGCGGGAGCACCAGCGGCAGCAGCACCAGCGAGCGGAGCAGGCGCTGGCCGGGGAAGGCCGTGCGGGCGAGCACGAGGGCCATCGGGGTGCCGAGCAGCAGGCAGAGCAGAGTCGCGACGGCGGAGGTGCGCAGGCTCAGCAGGAGCGCGGCGACGGAGGAGTCGGAGGTGATCAGCGGCAGGAACTGCGGCCAGTCGACGCGGGCGAGGATCGCGGCGAGCGGGAGCAGCACCAGCAGGGCGCCGAGCGCGGCGACGGCCACGACCCAGCGCGGCAGGCCGGACCCGGTGCGCATCAGCCGCGGGCGAGCGGCGTCTCGACGATGACCGTGGTCGCCTTGACCACCGCCACCGCGGGCGACCCGGGCTCGAGCCCGAGCTCGCGGACCGCCTCGCTGCTCATCAGCGAGACCACGCGGTGCGGACCGCACTGCAGCTCCACCTGCGCCATCACGGTGTCCATCACGATGCCGGTGACGATCCCGACGAAGCGGTTGCGGGCCGAGCGCGCGACCGGGGACGGATCCTCCGGCAGCACGGCGTTCGCGCGGGCGAGCCGGGCGACCTCGAGGCCGTCGACGACGCGTCTCCCGGACGCGTCCTTCGCGCTCTCGAGCGTCCCGTTCTCGATCCAGCGCCGCAGCGTGTCGTCGCTCACGCCGAGCGCGGCGGCGGCGTCCCTGATCCGTATCTGCGGCATGGAGTCGATCCTACGTCCGCGGCTGAGCCTGTGCAGTGCCCGTCCCCTCTCCACGAGATGCCGCTCCGGTGCGCCTCCTGCGGCGTGCCGCGCATCCGGGTGGCATCTCGCGGAGAGGGAGGAGAGGAACGCGGAGGGACGGACGCTGGGGATCCCGGGCCGCGCGCGCAACCCCCTGGAGGACCGGCGGGAGCACGACGCACGCTGAACGGACGACGACACAGGAGGCGGCATGCGCGCGATGGTCTACCGGGGCCCCTACAAGGTCCGCGTGGAGGAGAAGGACCGGCCGAGGATCGAGCACCCGAACGACGCGATCGTCCGGGTGACGATGGCGGCGATCTGCGGATCCGACCTGCACCTCTACCACGGGCTGCTCCCGGACACCCGGATCGGCCACACCTTCGGCCACGAGTTCATCGGCGTGGTCGACGAGGTCGGCTCGTCGGTGCAGAACCTCAGCGTTGGCGACACGGTGATGGTCCCCTTCACCATCTACTGCGGCTCCTGCTGGTTCTGCTCCCGCGGCCTCTACTCCAACTGCCACAACGTGAATCCGAACGCCACCGCGATCGGCGGCATCTACGGCTACTCGCACTCGGCGGGCGGCTACGACGGCGGGCAGGCGGAGTACGTGCGCGTCCCGTTCGCCGACGTGGGTCCGACGAGGATCCCCGAGTGGCTGCCGCACGAGGACGCCCTGATGCTCACCGACGCCTTCTCGACCGGCTACTTCGGCGCGCAGCTCGGCGACATCGTCGAGGGCGATACGGTCGTGGTGCTCGGAGCCGGACCGGTCGGCCTGGCCGCCGCGCGCTCCGCCTGGCTGATGGGCGCCGGCCGCGTCATCGTCGTCGACCAGATCGACTACCGCCTCGCCAAGGCCCGCGACTTCGCCTTCGCCGAGACCATCGACTACACCGAGGAGGACGACCTCGTCGTCACCCTCAAGAAGACCACCGGCGGGCTCGGCGCCGACGTCGTGATCGACGCGGTCGGGGCGGAGGCCGACGGGAACCTCGTCCAGCACGTCACCGGCGCCAAGCTCAAGCTGCAGGGCGGCTCGCCGATCGCGCTCAACTGGGCGATCGACGGCGTCCGCAAGGGCGGGACCGTCTCGGTGATGGGCGCCTACGGTCCGCTCGCGAGCGCCGTCAAGTTCGGCGACGCCGTCAACAAGGGCCTCACCCTGCGGATGAACCAGGCCCCCGTCACCCGGCAGTGGCCGCGCCTGTTCGAGCACATCCGGGCCGGGCACATCACGCCCAGCGACCTGATCACGCACCGCATCCCGCTCGAGCACATCGCCGAGGGGTACCACCTGTTCTCGTCCAAGCTCGACGGCTGCATCAAGACCGTCGTCGTCCCGTAGGAGGATCCCGTGCCGTACACCGCCGACCGCCCCGTCCGCGTGCCGACCGCCGAGGAGCTGCGTGCCCGCATCCCCGGCTGGGGCGCCGACCTCGATCCCGCCGACCGGCCCGCCTTCCCCCGCGAGCGCAGCGACCTCGTCTCGGGCGCGCACTGGGAGCGTCCGGAGAGGATGCGGACGCACGGCCGTCGCGAGAAGAGCATCGAGCACCTCGAGCTGCCCGCCGTCTTCGGCACGGCGCAGCCCCTCCACGGGATCTCGGGCGCGATCCGCCGCTACGCCTACGACCGGTTCAGCGAGGGGCGCCACGCGCACTGGCTGCTTCTCGTGCTGGGCGACCGGGTGGAGTCGACCGGGGCGCACCTCCGCTCGCTGCTCACGACACGGCCGGACGATCCGATCACTGAGACCGGCGTGCTCGCCGAGGTGCACGCGCACCCGATCGCCTCGCGCCGCGGCCGGACCGACGTGCGCCACCAGATCCTCGACCCGCTGCTCGTCGGCGGCCCCTGGGTCCTCGCCGCCCTCGGCGCCGTGGCCGTCGCCCGCCGCCTCCTGCGCTGACGCCCGTTCCCCTCTCGCGAGAGGCCGCTCCGGTACGCCTCCGTCGGCGTGTCTCGGACCGGAGCGGCGTCCCGCGGAGGAGGACGGGGGTCAGCGGCTGCGGGGCGCGGCGCCCGCGGTCGGCGCGGTGCGGGTGTCGACGCTCGCCGTGAGTGCCGCGGAGTAGCCGGACGCCGGGCTGCCGGTCATCGTCGCGAGCTGCAGGGCTCCGCCGTCGTCGCCGAAGACGGAGTCGGTGTCCAGGCCGACCCGGGCGAGGTTCGCGGCCGAGCCCGCGTACGCGTCGAGGGCGTAGACCGCGGTGCACGCCTCCTCCTGGAGGGCGACCTGCGAGGTCGCGATCGCGTTCGACGCGTCGGTGATCGAGTCCACTCCCGGGTACACCTCGAAGTGGATGTGCGGCCAGCGGCCGGAGTAGCAGGCCGGGACGATCGTGGCGAAGGAGACGACGCCCGACGCGTCGGCGACCTGCACGCCGCGGAGGTACGTCTCGTCCTCGACGCCGCTGGAGTACATCGAGTAGTCCCCGTGCGCGTCGCAGTGCCAGACGTACACGGCGGCTCCGGCGAACGGCACGTCCCCGTTCGCCGCGTCGAGGATCGTCAGAGTGAGTGTCAGGGGGACCCCGTCGGCCGTCGCGCCGCCGCCGATGCTGGTCCGCAGGTCGCTGCGGACGATCCCGGAGCGCTCGAGGACGTCGACCCCGTTCGAGCCGTCGCCCGGGTAGGGGCCGGCCGTCTCGTCGGGGATCTCGCCGGCGACCGCGGTGCCGGCCCCGGCCGTGGCGGTCGCGGTGGGAGTCGCGGTGGCGGTCGCGGCGGCGGAGGAGGCGGATCCCGATCCTCCGGTGGCGCACGCCGCGAGCCCGAGGGTCGCCGCCCCCGCACCGACCAGCGTCAGCACGCCGCGCCGCGAGAAGAGGGTCCCCACGTCGAACGGGAGGCCCTGGTCGACCACCTCCTCCTCGGGGCGGTCGAGCCGCCGGCCCTCGTAGGCCGGTCCGTCGGGCGTGCTGCGGGGCTCCGGGATGCGGGTCATGGTCGTGCTCCTCGTCGATCGTGGTGTCCGTCGCGGGCAACCCTGGCGGCCGGGGCTCTGCGCCTCCGATGACCGTCCTACGACCCTCCTATGACCGACCCGCTGACCGTCCTGCACCCCTCGTCCGACGCCGCGACGCTCCTCACGGCGCTCCGAACCCGGCCGCCGCGAGCACCGCGCGCCCGGCGTCGGAGGCGACGTACGCGACGAAGGCCGCCGCCGTGGCCGGGTCGCCCGCTCCGGTCAGCGCCGCGATCGGGTACGTGTTCACCGCCTCCGAGGCCTCGGCGAAGGGGATGCCGGTGACCGAGCCCGCAGCCCCGCGGACGTCGGTCGCGTAGACGAGCCCGGCGTCCGCCTCGCCCGAGGACACCTTGCCGAGCACGTCGGTGACCGACGACTCCTCGCTCACGGGAGAGATGTCGACCCCGGCGGCCAGCTCGACCGCGGCGGCCGCCGCTCCGCACGGCACCTGCGGCGCGCAGACGACGGTGGCGGTCCCGGGCCGGGCGAGGTCGGCGAGCGAGGCGACCTGCGCCGGGTTGCCGGGAGGCACGGCGATCTCGAGCGTGTTCGTGGCGATGTCGACCGGGTTCCCGTCGACGAGCCCGGCCTCGGCGACGGTGGACATCGTGCGCTCGTCGGCGGAGGCGAAGACGTCGGCCGGGGCGCCGTTGACGATCTGCGTCGCGAGGTCGGAGGAGCCGGCGAAGGAGAGCTCGACCTGCGCGCCGGGCTCGGCGGCCTCGAACCCCGTGGCGAGCTCGGTGAACGCGCCCTTCAGCGAGGCGGCGGCGAAGACCGTGATGGAGCCGCCGACCGAGGACGTCGCGCCGCCGGTGGCCGCATCGCCGGCGGGGGTCGACGGAGCGGAGCAGCCCGCGAGCAGGAGGAGCGCGGCAGCGGCCGGGACGAGGGGGAGCAGTCGACGACGCACGGGGACCTCCGGATGTGGGCTCCGCAGATGCGGCGGACAGCTGATTCTAGAACCTCAGGTGCGGAGCCGGGCTGGGAGGAGGGCCTCACGTGCGGCGGAGAGACGATCGGAGGACCGGACCGGCCGGGCGATGCACCTGCGCGGGGAACGACCGCCCGCGCGACGCACAGCGGTGGGCGGACCGCAGCCCTCCGGCTCCGGCCCGCCCGCCGCTCGTCGCGGCCGCCTCGACGGCGGCCCTCCGCTCAGCTCTGCGGCGGCGAGTAGAACTGGAGGTCGTTGCCCTCCGAGTCCTTGAAGGGGAGGATGCGGCCCCACTCGTGGTCGCTGATCTCGCCCTCGATCGACGCGCCCCGCGCCGTGAGGCGCTCCAGCTCGTCCTCGATCGAGCCCTCGGGCTGGAACGAGATGACCGCCCCGCCCTGCTCCGCGACCGTGGCCGACTCGCGGGCGTTCAGGCCGATCATCAGCCCGCCGGCGTCCAGCTCCGACCAGTCGTCCGAGGTGTCCTTGACCTCGAGGCCGAGCGTGTCGCGGTAGAACGCGACCGCCCGCTCCATGTCCGTGACGGGGACCCAGACCGTTGCGACTCCTGATGCCATGTCGTGCTCCTTCGCTCGATGATGCCGTTCCACCGACGCTAGGTCGGGGACGCCCGGAGCGGGGGCCCTTGCGCCGACGCGCGGAGGCTGCTCTCGCGCGGCGCCTCTCCGCCGAGCTGCCGTGCTCACGCGCCCGGCAGCGGTGAGGCGCCGGCTTCCCGCTGCCCGTCAGTGCCGAGACACCGCCCCTCGCCGAGACACCGCCCCTCGCCGGCGTCCCGGCGCGCAGCGGGACGTCTCGGCCCGGCCTCCGCGCGCGAGCGCTCCCCGCCGACGTCACCGACGACGCGGCCGCCGAGGCGGGCGTCGCCTGGATCGAGGAGGCGGTGGGCCCGCTGCGCATCGTGGTCAACAACGCCGGCGTCCAGCACCGCGTGCCCCTGCTCGAGCTCGAGGTCGCCGACTGGGAGCGGGTGCTGCGCACGAACCTCACCAGCGCCTTCGTGGTCGGCCGGGCGGCGGCGAAGCGGATGATCCCGCGCGGCGCCGGGAAGATCGTCAACGTCGCCTCGGTGCAGGCCGATCTCGCGCGGCCGACGATCGCGCCCTACACCGCCTCGAAGGGCGGGATCCGCAACCTCACCCGCGCGATGACGGCGGAGTGGGCGCAGCACGGCATCCAGGTCAATGCGATCGCTCCGGGGTACATCCACACCGAGATGACGCAGGGCCTCGTCGACGACGAGGAGTTCGACAGCTGGATCCTCGGGCGCACGCCCGCCGCGCGCTGGGGCCGCGTCGAGGACCTGATCGGCCCCGCCGTCTGGCTCGCCTCCGACGGCTCGGACTACGTCAACGGGCAGGTCGTCTTCATCGACGGCGGCATGACCGTCGTCGTCTGAGCCACCCCTCGACCCACCGAACGGAACCCGCATGACCGCGCTCGTCCCCGCCTCCACCACCCGCGTCGTCGTCCACGCCGCCGGCGACCTCCGCGTCGAGGAGGCGCCGCTCGCGCCGCGCGGCCCCGGCGAGGCCCTCGTCGCCGTCGCGTGCGGCGGGATCTGCGGCTCCGATCTGCACTCCTGGACGCACGGCGCCGCGGGCGAGTCGATCCTCCGCGAGCCGCTGACGCTCGGCCACGAGGTGGTCGGCACGGTCGTCGAGGCAGCGGTGGACGGCTCGGGACCCCCGGTCGGCGCGGCCGTCGCCGTGCACCCCGCGACCGCTCGCGGCGAGTGGCCCGACGGGCGCCCCAACCTCGCGACCGAGGGCACCTATCTGGGCAGCGCCGCGCGGATGCCGCACACCCAGGGCGCGTTCGCCCGCCACGCGGTGCTGCCGGCGCGCATGCTCCGCGAGCTGCCCGCCGTCCTCGGGCTCCGGGAGGCGGCGCTCGCGGAGCCGGCGAGCGTCGCCTGGCACGCGGTCTCGCGAGCCGGAGAGGTGGCGGGACGTCGCGCGCTGGTGATCGGCAGCGGCCCGATCGGAGCGCTGATCGTCGCCGTGCTGAAGCGGGCGGGGGCGGCCGAGATCGTCGCCGTCGACCTGGCCGAGGAGCCCCTCGCGATCGCCCGGGCGGTCGGCGCGACCCGGACGATCCGCGCGACCGACGCCGACGCGATCGCCGAGGTCGCGGCCGACGTCGTCTTCGAGTCCTCGGGCAGCCCGCGCGGCCTCGCCTCGGCCGTCCGGGGCGCCGCCCGCGGCGGCACTGTCGTGATGGTGGGACTCCTCCCCTCGGGCGAGCAGCCGGCCCTGATCTCGCTCGCGATCACCCGGGAGCTGCGCCTGATCGGCTCCTTCCGCTTCGTCGACGAGATCGACGAGGTGCTGGCGGCGCTCGCCGACGGGAGCCTCGCGGTGGCGCCGGTGGTCACACAGGTGCTGCCGCTGGAGCGCGCGCTCGAGGCCTTCGAGCTCGCCCGCGACGCCTCGCGCTCGAGCAAGGTGCTGCTCGACTTCACCCCGTGACGGGCGCTCGAGGCGCCTCCGGAGGGTCGGGATCGCCCGAGCGTTCGGGGTTCCCTCGGACGGCGGCGCCGCCGGAGCACTACCGTTGCACCATGGCGTCCACCGATACCCCCGATTCCGCCCCCGAAGCCGACACCGCTTCCGAGAGCGCCCCCACGCTCACCTTCTCCGACCTCGGTCTCTCCGACCCGGTCCTCAAGGCCCTCAAGGAGGTCGGCTACGAGACGCCCTCGGCCATCCAGGCCGCGACGATCCCGTCCCTCCTCTCCGGCCGCGACGTCCTCGGCGTCGCCCAGACCGGCACCGGCAAGACCGCGGCGTTCGCGCTGCCGATCCTCTCGCGCCTCGACGTCTCGCAGAAGACGCCGCAGGCCCTCGTGCTGGCCCCGACCCGCGAGCTCGCGCTGCAGGTGTGCGAGGCGTTCGAGCGCTACGCGTCCGGCCTCCGCGGCGTCCACGTCCTCCCCGTCTACGGCGGCCAGGGCTACGGCACCCAGCTCTCCGCGCTCCGCCGCGGCGTCCACGTCGTCGTCGGCACGCCCGGCCGCATCATGGACCACCTCGAGAAGGGCACCCTCGACCTCTCGCAGCTGAAGTTCCTGGTTCTCGACGAGGCCGACGAGATGCTCAAGATGGGCTTCGCGGAGGACGTCGAGACGATCCTCGCCGACACCCCCGTCGAGAAGCAGATCGCGCTGTTCTCGGCGACGATGCCCGCGCAGATCCGCCGCATCTCCGGCAAGTACCTGAAGGAGCCGGAGGAGATCACGGTCAAGAACAAGACCACGACCTCCGTCAACACCACCCAGCGCTACCTGATGGTGTCGTACCCGCAGAAGGTCGACGCCCTCACCCGCATCCTCGAGGTCGAGAACTTCGAGGGCATGATCGTGTTCGTCCGCACGAAGAGCGAGACGGAGACGCTGGCCGAGAAGCTGCGCGCCCGCGGCTACACCGCGGCGGCGATCAGCGGAGACGTGGCCCAGGCCCAGCGCGAGCGCACCGTCGAGCAGCTGAAGTCGGGCAAGCTCGACATCCTCGTCGCGACCGACGTCGCCGCCCGCGGCCTCGACGTCGAGCGCATCAGCCACGTCGTCAACTACGACATCCCGATCGACACCGAGTCGTACGTCCACCGCATCGGCCGCACCGGTCGCGCGGGGCGCAGCGGAGCGGCGATCAGCTTCGTCACGCCGCGCGAGCGCCGCCTCCTCGCTGCCATCGAGAAGGCCACCCGCCAGCCGCTGACCGAGATGCGGATGCCGAGCGTCGAGGACGTCAACGTCACCCGCCTCTCGCGCTTCGACGACGCGATCACCGCGGCGCTCGCCGACACCGAGCGCCTGCAGCGCTTCCGCGACATCATCGGCCACTACGTCGAGCACCACGACGTGGTCGAGTCGGACGTCGCCGCCGCGCTGGCCATCGTCGCGCAGGGCGAGGAGCCGCTGCTGCTCTCGCCCGACGACCCCCGCTTCGCCCGTCGCGAGCGCGAGGACCGCGACTCCCGGCCCGACCGGGGCGACCGCCCCGAGCGCGGCGACCGCTTCGACCGCGGCGGCGACCGGGGCGAGCGTCCCGAGCGCCGTCAGCGCCCGGCGAACAGCAACCTCGCCTCGTACCGGATCGAGGTCGGCCGCCGCCAGCGCGTCGAGCCCCGCCAGATCGTGGGCGCGCTCGCGAACGAGGGCGGCCTCAACCGCGGCGACTTCGGGCACATCGACATCCGCCCGGACTTCTCGATCGTGGAGCTGCCGGCCGACCTGCCCCAGCACGTGCTCGACCGCCTCGCCGACACCCGCATCAGCGGCCAGCTGATCGAGCTGAAGCCGGACCGCCGTCCGAGCCGCGCCGGCGCCGACCGCGGCGGACGCCCCAGCGGCCCGAGCCGCTCGAGCGAGCGCCCGGAGCGCAAGCCGCGCTACTGACGCCTCCCGCCCCGGCGGACGGGCCTCCACGAGACGCCACTCCGGTACAGCGACCCTTGCGTGTCGCGTACCGGAGTGGCGTCCCGCTTTCGTGCGGGGGCGGCCTCAGCGGCGCAGGACGCGGCGGGCCAGCACGTTGCCGAGCAGCTGCACCAGCTGCACGATCACGATGATCACGAGCACCGCGGCCCAGGTGACGACCGGCTCGAACTGCCGGTAGCCGTACTGGATCGCGAAGTTGCCGAGCCCGCCGGCGCCGATGTATCCGGCGACCGCCGACATGTCGATCACGGCGACGAACACGAACGTGTAGCCGAGGATCAGCGGACCGAGCGCCTCCGGCAGCAGTACCGTGCGGACGATCCGGAACCGGCTCGCTCCGACCGACCGCGCCGCCTCGATCACGCCGGGCTGCACGGTCAGCAGGTTCTGCTCCACGATCCGCCCGATGCCGAAGGCGGCGCCGAGCGAGAGGGTGAAGACGATGGCGTCCGTGCCGATGCCGGAGCCGACCACCAGCCGGGCCAGCGGCTGGGCCGCGGCGATGAAGATGATGAACGGGATCGGCCGGAACACGTTCACGATCACGTTGAGCAGTCCGTGGACCATCCGGTTCGCGTAGAGGGCGCCGCCGCGGGTGAGCGCGAGGCCCAGTCCGATCAGCAGTCCGCCGAGCCCGCCGAAGAGGAGGCTCAGCGCGACGATGTAGAGCGTCTCGCCGGTCGCCTGGACGAGCTTGGGCAGGAGCGGGATCAGCTCGTTCATCGGGGCACCTCCGTGAGGGCGACGCGTCCGCCGAGGCGGGCGAGGAGGGGGTCGACGACGCCGTCCGGCGCGTCGAGGGCGACCGTGAGGTGGCCGAAGGCCCGTCCGCGGACGTCGGTGATGCCGCCGTAGACGAGCTCGAGCGGCACGCCGGCCGCCGCGACCTCGGCGAAGACGTCGCCCTGGGAGGCGGAGTCGTCCGAGAACGAGAGCGTGACCAGCCGGCCGCGGTGGCGCGTACGCAGCACGGCCGCCTCCGCGGGCGAGGGCACCGAGCGGACGACCGTGGAGACGAAGCGGCGGGTGACCGGCTCGCGCGGGGCCGAGAACACGTCGAAGACGGGCCCGCGCTCCACGATGCGGCCCGACTCCATCACCGCGACCTTCGTCGCGAGCTGCTGGACCACGTCCATCTCGTGGGTGATCACGACGATGGTGACGCCCAGCTCCTCGTTGATGCGGCGGAGGAGGGCGAGCACCTCGCCGGTGGTGTCCGGGTCGAGCGCGCTGGTGGCCTCGTCGGCCAGCAGGATGCGCGGGGAGGCGGCGAGGGCGCGGGCGATGCCGACGCGCTGCTTCTGCCCGCCCGAGAGCTGCTCCGGGTGGCTGCGCGCCTTGTCGCTCAGACCGACGAAGCGGAGCATCTCGTCGACGCGGGCGCGCTGCTCCGTGCGCGGGACGCCCGCGACCTGCAGCGGGTAGGCGACGTTCTGCCCCACGGTCTTCGAGCCGAACAGGTTGAACTGCTGGAAGATCATCCCGATCCCCAGGCGCAGCCGGCGCAGCTCGCGCTCGGGCAGGCCCACGGTCTCGCGGCCGTCGATCTCGATGCTGCCGCTGGTCGCGGGCTCGAGGGCGTTGACGAGGCGCGCGAGCGTGCTCTTGCCGGCGCCGGAGTAGCCGATCACGCCGTAGACGTCGCCCGCCTCGATCTCGAGGCTCACGCCGTCGACGGCCGCGGTCGGGGCGGCGCCGCGCCCTGCGCCGGGGTACACCTTGCGCACGTCGGTCATGCGGATGAGCGGCACGGGGCGCCCTTTCTGTTGCGGGGGAGGCGCGGGCCCGCGCCGGTGGGGAGCTCCGCGAGCGGAGGACCCGACCGGCGCGGTGCCGCAGGTGCCGGAGTCAGGAGGCGGCGGAGATGTCGGTCTCGGCGGACTCGAGCGAGGTCTCCAGCTCGGAGGCGGGGGTCTTCAGGAAGACCGCGGTGCCGCCGGACTGCTCCGAGACGCCGTCGAGCACGTCCTGGCTGTCCTGGTAGATCGAGACGAGCTTCGTGTAGGTCTCGTTCCCGGCGTCGTCGGCCCGGGCGGCGAAGATGTTCGTGTAGAGCAGGGAGGCGGGGTCGCTCGGGTCGTCCTGGGCGATCGCGTCCGAGGCCTTCAGGCCCGCGTTCTCGATGAAGTCGTTGTTGATGATCGCGGCGGCCACGTCCGGGAGCGACGTCGGGGTGAGGGAGGCCTCCAGCGCGGTGACCTCCACCTTCGAGGAGGACTCGACGTCGTCGACGTTCGAGAGCACTCCGCCGCCGTCCTTCAGCTCGACGAGCCCGGCCGACTGCAGCACCAGCAGCGCGCGCGCCTGATTGGTCTCGTCGTTGGGGATCGCGACGGTGGAGCCGGCGGGGATGTCCGCGACGTCGTCGTACTGCGAGGAGTAGAGGCCGAGCGGGTAGATCGCGGTCGCGCCGATCGGCACGAGATCCGCGTCGGCCGAGGTGTTGTACTGCGCCAGGTAGGCGATGTGCTGGAACTGGTTGAGGTCGATCTCGCCCTCGGTGAGGGCGGGGTTGGGCTGGTTGTAGTCGCTGAAGTCGACGATCTCGACGTCGATCCCGGCGGCGGCGGCGGCCTTCTCGTAGGTGGCCCAGTAGGGGTCGCTCGCGCCGACCACGCCGATGCGGACGGTGTCGTCGCCGCCGCCCGCGCCGGAGCAGCCGGCGAGGAGGAGGGCGGCGGAGGCGGCGATCGCGGAGGTCGCGAGGAGTCGGGTGCGCAGGGTCATGGCTGTGGGGATCCTTCCGTGGAGAGGATCCGGGCACGCGGTGCCGACCGGGCGGTGCTGGTCACCGCCGGCGCTGCGACCGGCCTCCGGTCGCTCGGCGCCGCGACTGCGCGGATCCCGGGGATCACCTTACGAAGGCGGTCGGACCCGCGCGGAACCCGCGCGTAACACGGCGACTCGGAGGCAGCGGAGGCGCGCGCTCACCGCGGGATCGCGCTGTGACGGCTGCTCAGCGCCTGACCGCGCCGCGCCGGACGCTCAGCTCGCGAGCGCGCCGTCCTCGCCCGCCGACGCCTCGTGCTTGGCGATCCGCTTCGCGATCGCGTCGCGCTCGGCCCGGAGCGACGCGATGGTCGGCTTGTCCAGGCGGGGGTCGGCCAGATCGGCGAAGGGGCTCGCGGCGCCGGTGCGCGCGGACACGAGCGCGGCGTACGCCTTCGTCGCGGCGCGGAGCTCGGCTCCGGCCCGTTCGACCTTCCGCGGCTTCGACTCCTTGTCCGAGACGAGTCGGGCGTGCTTGTCGAGGGCCTCTACCAGTGCGCGATGCGCAGCGTCAATCTTCTTGCTCATAGGCGCATTATGGCGCAGGATCGGCGCACGGCGCCGACTGTGACTCCCCGCGCCCGCCGCCCCCTTCCGTGAGACGCCGCTTCGGCACGCGACACGCCGGGGGAGGCGCACCGGAGCGGCATCTCGCGGGGAGGGGACGGTCGGGTCAGCGGGCGACCGGCGTGGAGACGGACGACGCGCCCGCGCTGGTGGCGACCGCGTCGAGGACGCGCTGCACGTCGAGGGCGTCGGCGAATGTGGGCGTGACCGCCGTGCCTCCGGCGATCGCCTCGACGAGGTCGACGACCTGGTGCGTGAAGAGGTGCTCGTAGCCGATGCCGTGCCCGGTCGGCCACCAGGCCGCCATGTACGGGTGCGCCGGCTCGGTGACCTGGATGCGCCGGAAGCCCTGCGCCTCCTCGGGGTCGCGGGCGTCGTAGTACTCGAGCTCGTTCATCCGCTCGAAGTCGAACGCGATCGAGCCGAGCTCGCCGTTCACCTCGATCCGGTTGGCGTTGCGGCGGCCGGTCGCGACGCGGGTCGCCTCGAAGACGCCCAGGGCGCCGCCCTCGAAGGAGGCGGTGAAGGCCGCGGCGTCGTCGACGGTCACGGCGCCGCGCGGGGCGTCGGCACCGGCGCGGCCGCCGAGGCCGACCTGCTCGCTGAGCACGGGGCGCTCGGTGGTGAAGGTGCGCAGCGTCGCCGAGACCGAGGTGATGCCGCGGCCGGTCAGCCACTGGGCGGTGTCGATGCTGTGCGCGCCGATGTCGCCGAGGGCGCCCGAGCCGGCGCGCTCCTTCTGCAGGCGCCAGGTCAGCGGCGCCTCGGAGTCGGACAGCCAGTCCTGCAGGTACTGGGCGCGCACGTGGCGGATGTCGCCGAGGCGGCCCTCCTCGATGAAGCGCTTCGCGAGGGCGAGGGCCGGGGTGCGGCGGTAGCTGAAGCCGCACATCGCCACCTTGCCGGAGGCGGCGGCCGCGGCGACCATCCGCTCCGCCTCCTCGACGGAGTTGGCGAGGGGCTTCTCGCACAGCACGTGCTTGCCGGCCTCGAGGGCCGCGATGGCGATCTCGGCGTGGGTGTCGCCCGGGGTGCAGATGTCGACGAGGTCGATGTCGTCGCGGGCGATGACGGCCCGCCAGTCGGTGGAGGCCTCGCTCCAGCCCAGCCGCTCGGCGCGCTCCGCGGTCGAGTCGGGGTTGCTCCCCACGAGCACGGCGAGCTCGGGGCGGAGGGGGAGGGGGAAGAAGCGGGAGGCGGTGCGCCAGGCGTGCGAGTGGGTGCGGCCCATGAAGGCGGTCCCCACCATCGCGACGCGCAGGGCTCGGTCGTTCGACATCGTCGTCCTTTCGTCGGCCGTACGACCCTGCCACGGGTCGGGGCGCGGGCGCTACCGCGCTCGGCGAGGCCGCCTCCGGGGCGACGCGCCCGGGCTGCACCGACATGAGCGCGTTCATAGGGTTCGGAGAGCGCTCTATCACGGACGGAATGTCTCAACCGCCGCCGTCAGATGTCGCGTAATCCCGCGGATCCCAGCCCTGACGCGGTAGCAGGAAGCCCTCGGGGCGACTGGGCGATCACCCGAACCGCCTTCGAATCGGTTCAGAACTTTTGCTTGACCCGCGACGTAAGTGGAAGTAGCTTCATCCGCATGGTCACCGCAGACCCCCGCAGCACTGCTGCACAGCCTCTTCCCCGCACCTCCGACGAGTCTCAGCAGCTGCTTCTGCAGATGCGCGGCATCGTGAAGGTCTTCCCCGGCGCCCGTGCTCTCGACGGCGTCGACCTCGATGTCCGACCCGGTGAGGTGCACTGCCTCCTCGGCCAGAACGGCGCCGGCAAGTCCACCCTCATCAAGACCCTCGCCGGGGCCCACCAGCCCACCGAGGGCGAGATCCTCGTCGACGGGAACGTCGTCACGATCCCGTCCCCGACGGCGGCCCTCGCCCTGGGCATCGCGACGATGTACCAGGAGCTCGACGTCGTCGACGGCCTCTCCGTCGCCGAGAACATCTTCCTCGGCCACGAGCTCTCCCGCGGCGGCTTCACCGCCCGGGCGAAGGCCACGAGGATCACCCGCGAGCTGATGGAGCGCCTCGGCCACTCCGAGATCTCGCCGAACCGCGAGGTCGGCACGCTCTCCGCCGCCGGCAAGCAGATCGTGCAGATGGCCCGCGCCCTCTCGCACGACGCGCGGGTCATCATCATGGACGAGCCCTCCGCGGTGCTCGACTCCGAGGAGGTGGAGAACCTCTTCCACGTGGTGCGCCAGCTCACCGCCTCCGGCGTCGCCATCGTGTACATCTCGCACCGCCTCGACGAGATCCGCGCCATCGGCGACCGGATCACCGTGATCAAGGACGGCGCCACCGTCGCGCAGAACCTCGCGGTCGCCGACACCCCCACCTCGAAGCTCATCACCCTGATGACCGGCCGCGCCGTCGAGTACGTGTTCCCGGACCGCCAGGAGCTCGACGTCGAGGCCGAGACGCTGCTGAAGGTCGAGAAGCTGGGCCTGCAGGGCTCCTTCTCGGACGTCTCCCTCGAGATCCGCGCCGGCGAGGTCGTCGGGCTCGCGGGGCTGGTCGGCTCCGGCCGCTCCGAGATCCTCGAGACCATCTACGGGGCGCGCCGCGCCAGCACCGGGACGGTCAGCGTGGCGGGCAAGCGCCTGCGCGCCGGCTCCGTCACCTCGGCGGTCGACGCCGGCATCGGCCTCTGCCCGGAGGAGCGCAAGAGCCAGGGCCTGCTCCTGGACGAGCCGGTCTACCGCAACATCACCCTCTCGACCTTCGACCGCTTCGCCAAGCGCGGCTTCCTCGACGAGCGCTCCGAGCGCGCGGCGGCGGCCGAGCAGGCGGTCTCCCTCGACCTGCGGCCCTCCGGGGTCGACCGCGACGCCCGCACCCTCTCCGGAGGCAACCAGCAGAAGGCGCTCCTCGCCCGCTGGCTCGTGCGCGGCTGCCGCGTCCTGCTGCTCGACGAGCCGACCCGCGGGGTCGACGTCGGCGCACGGGCCGAGATCTACACCCTGATCAGGGACCTCGCGACCAACGGCGCCGCCGTGCTCGTGGTCTCCAGCGAGATCGGCGAGGTCCTCGGACTCTCCGACCGAGTGCTCGTGATCTCCGACGGCGCCGTGGTCCACGAGGGCCCGGCCGATTCGATCGACGAGCACCGCGTGCTCGATCTCGTCATGGAAGGAAGTGCAGCGTGAGCGGACAGCTCGACACCGCGTCGCCGTCGATCGGCGGTCCGCAGGAGGACGCCGCCCGTCACGCGTCGGCCGCGACGGGAGGCTCCTCCGGGGGCGTGCCCTCGAAGGACTCCCGCTCCGGGATCGCCCGCCTCATGCAGGGCTCCCTCGGCCGCAACGTCGGGCTGCTGCTCGCACTGGTGATCCTCTGCATCGTCGGATTCGCGACCGCGGGGGAGCGCTTCGCCAGCGTCGACAACGTGCTCACGATCCTCCGCCTCGCCGCCGTCATCGGCGTGCTGAGCATCGGGATGACCTTCGTCATCACCTCCGGCGGCATCGACCTCTCGGTCGGCTCCGTGATGGGGCTCGCGACGGTCTGGGCGAGCACGGTCTCGACCCAGTACTACGCGGCCAACACCTCCTGGCTGGTGATCGTGCTCACCGCGGTCGTCGTCGGCCTCGTCTGCGGCCTCATCAACGGCGCGCTGATCGCCTACGGCCGGGTCGTCGCGTTCATGGCCACGCTGGCGATGCTCGTCGCCGCCCGCGGCTTCGCCGAGCTGATCTCGAACCGCCAGACGCAGGTCGTCACGGTCACGCCGTTCCTCGACTTCTTCCGCGCCGACGTGCTCGGCATCCCGGTGCTCGTGCTGATCTTCGTGGTCGTCGCCGTCGCCGGCTGGATCCTGCTCAACCGCACCACCTTCGGCCGTCGCACCATCGCGGTCGGCGGCAACCCCGAGGCCGCCCGCCTCGCCGGCATCAAGGTCCGCCGCCACACCATGTACGTCTACGGCCTCGCCGGGCTCACCGCCGGCATCGCCGCCGTCATGATGCTCGCCCGCACCACCGCCGGCAGCTCGACCAACGGCCTCCTCTACGAGCTCGACGCCATCGCGGCGGTCGTCGTCGGAGGCACGCTGCTGGCCGGCGGCCGCGGCACCATCGTCGGCACCGTGTTCGGCGTCCTCATCTTCACGACCCTGACCAACGTGTTCACGCAGAACAACATGTCGACCTCGACTCAGGCCGTCGCGAAGGGCGCGATCATCGTCGCCGCCGTCCTGCTGCAGCAGCGGTTCGCCGCCCGCGGCAGGAAGTCCTGACCCCGGGGCTCCGGCCCCGCTCCTCCACACACAGCAACCCACCCGACCACTCAGGTCACCTCTCCGCAGGACACGTGTGCCCTCGGACCCCTCGGATCGATCGAAGGAGATCACTTCCATGCCCGCACGCCCCTTCACCCGCAGCCGCCTCTCCCGCACCGCCCGACTCGGCTCGGCCGGCGTCGCCTTCGGCGCCGTCGCGCTGATGCTCACCGGCTGCATCTCGAACGCCCCGGTCGAGACCGGCAACGCCGCCTCCGGCGGGACCGCCGCCGCCGTGGCCGCCTCGGACAACGACGCCTCCGGCGACAACGTCGTCATCGGCTTCACCGCTCCCGCCGCCGACCACGGCTGGATGGGCGCGGTCAGCCGCGCCGCCATCGCCGAGGCCGAGAAGTACGACGACGTGGAGCTCCGCACCGCGGAGGGCACCAACGACGTCAACCTCCAGATCAGCCAGGTCGAGACCTTCATCAACGACGGCGTCGACGCGATCGTGCTCCTGCCGATCGACGGAGCGGCGCTCACGCAGGTCGCCACCCAGGCGATGGAGGCGGGCATCACCGTCATCAACGTGGACCGCGAGTTCTCCAGCCCCTTCGCCGCCCGGTCGACCATCCTCGGCGACAACTACGGCATGGGCGTCAGCGCCGGCACCTACATCTGCGAGGAGCTCGGCGACAACCCCGACGCCGTCGTCGCCGAGATCGCCGGCATCGACTCCCTCCCGCTGACCCAGGAGCGCAGCCAGGGCTTCTCGGACGCGCTCGAGGGCTGCGGACTCGACGTGGACAACCGCGTCGCCGCCGACTTCACCGTCCAGGGCGGAGAGCAGGCCGCGGCCAACCTCCTCCAGGCCGCGCCGAAGATCGACGCCATCTGGAACCACGACGACGACCAGGGCGTCGGCGTCCTCGCGGCGATCGACACCGCCGGACGCGACGAGTTCCTCTTCGTCGGCGGCGCCGGATCGGCCAACGTGATGCGCGCGATCGAGGCCGACGACTCCGTCGTCAAGGCCACGGTCGTCTACCCCTCGACCCAGGCCGCGGACGGCATCAAGCTCGCCCGCCTCGTCGAGCAGAACAAGTCGATGGCCGACACCAGCTCGCTCGGCGTCCCGCGCCAGATCCAGCTCTTCGCGCCGGTCGTCACCAAGGACAACGTCTCCGAGTACCTGCCCTCGGCCTTCGAGTCCTGATCGGCCCCACCAGCCCGGGTCGGCGCGGGAACCATCCCGCGCCGGCCCCCACCTCGGCGCCGCCCCGGGATCACTGACGACCCGCAGCGCAGCGCCACCGGCATCCGCGAGAGGAGGAGGAGTGCAAGACACCGGCCCCAGGGCCGGACAGGAGGAGACCGGATCCGCTCAGTCGTGCGGACAGCGACGGACCCGGCCTCTGCGATGAACACCTCATTGAAGGAATCACATCACGCATGAATGGTAAGCGATCCTCGAGAAGAAGCATCAGGCGTCTTCTCGCACTCGGCATCGCCGGGATGGTGACGGTCTCCGGACTCACCGCCCTCGGCCTGCCCGCCTCGGCCCACGACGGAGTGGACCACGGTTCCGAGGGCGGAGCATCCGCTCTCGACTGGAGCAACTACGAGAAGGTCCTGCTGACGAAGAACGTCGGCGAGCCCCTCGACCTGGCCGTCCTCCCGGACAAGTCGGTCCTCCACACCGCTCGGAACGGCGAGATCCGCCACACCGACCCCAAGACCGGCACCACCCGTGTCGTCAACACGATCCCCGTGTACCAGAACTCGGAGGACGGGCTGCAGTCCGTCGGCATCGACCCCGACTTCGCCGAGAACAAGTGGGTCTACCTCGTCTACGCGCCCCCCGGGAACACCCCGACCGGCGCGGCCCCGAACATGCTGCCCGAGGGCGCGACCGACAGCTACTGGGACCAGTGGAAGGGCATCAACCGCCTCTCCCGGTTCAAGTGGACCGGCTCGGGCCTCGATCTCGCGAGCGAGCAGAAGATCATCGACATCGAGACCCAGCGCGGGCAGTGCTGCCACGTGGGTGCCGACTTCGACTGGGACGCCGACGGCAACCTGTACCTCTCCACCGGCGACAACACGCCAGCGAGCGCTCCGGGTGCCGCGGGCTTCGCGCCGAACAACGACGCGCCCCGCATGAACCCGGGCTTCGACTCGCGTCGCGGCGCCGGCAACACGAACGACCTCCGCGGCAAGATCCTCCGGATCACCGTGCAGGAGGACGGCTCGTACACGATCCCCGACGGCAACCTCTTCCCGGTGGGAACCGAGAAGACCCGCCCCGAGATCTTCGTGATGGGCGTCCGCAACCCGTTCAAGATCGACGTCGACGCCGAGACGAACACCCTCTCCTGGGGCGACTACGGCCCCGACGCCACGAAGGCCGCTGCGGCCGACGGCGTCCGCGGCCCGATGGGCCTCGTCGAGTGGAACGCGACCGGACTGGACGAGCCGCACAACTCCGGCTGGCCCTACGTCCACGGACCGAACGCGCCGTACAACGAGTGGAACTTCGAGACGTCGACGCCCCGCGGCTTCTTCGACCCGGAGAACCTGAAGAACAACTCGCGCTGGAACACCGGCCTCGTCGACATCCCGGACGCCAAGGCGGCGACCGTCTACTACGGCGACAACCCCGGCGACCAGCCGTTCGACGAGCTCGTCAACTTCGGGACCAGCACCGGCCAGGGCCCCATGGGCGGACCGGTGTACCACTTCGACGCGGACAACACCTCGACGTCGAAGTTCCCGGAGTACTGGGACAAGAAGACCTTCTTCGGCGAGTTCTCGCAGGACTACATCGCGGCGTTCACGCTCGATGAGGACCGCGCGGTCACGCACATCGAGGACTTCCTCCCCAACGCGGCGCTCAGCCAGGCCGCGCAGCCGATCCACGACAACCCGATGGACATGGAGTTCGGCCCCGACGGGTCGATGTACGTGATCGAGTACGGCGACGGATTCTTCCGCGCCAACCCCGACGCGGGCCTGTACCGGATCGACTACGCCGAGGGCAACAAGGCGCCGCAGGCCCGCTTCACCGCGACCCCCCTGTCCGCCTCGCAGACCCCGCTCGAGGTCACGTTCGACGCCAAGGGATCGACCGACCCCGAGGGCGACGCGCTCACCTACGACTGGGACTTCGACGGCGACGGCACCTTCGACGCCACCGGAGTGTCCGTCAAGAAGACCTACACCGAGCTCGGACAGTTCACGGCCCGTCTGCGCGTCACCGACGCCAAGGGCAAGTTCAGCCTGACCTCGCGGGTCATCTCGGTCGGCAACCAGGCGCCGCAGATCCAGATCCAGACGCCCGGCAACGGCTCGTTCTTCAGCTGGGGCGACGCGATCCCCTACCAGGTGACCGGCAAGGACGCTGAGGACGGCGACCAGATCGTCAGCAGCCGCGTGGGCTGGACCTACGGCCTCGGCCACGACGAGCACGCCCACCCCGAGGTCACCGGCACCGGTGCCAAGGGAGCGTTCCCGACGTCCAAGGACTCGCCCGAGCACGGCCCCGGCGCGCTGCTGTACGGCACCGTCGTCGTGACCTACACGGACGGCGGCTTCAACGGCCTGCCCCCGGCTGCGGCCGAGGCGACGCTGCGGCTGAACCCGAAGACGCAGGAGGCGGAGCACGCCGCCCGTGAGGGCGTCCTGCCCTACGCGGACACCACCGCCAGCGGCGGCAACGCCGTCAGCGGACTCGGTGCGGGATCCTTCCTGCGCTGGGACCCGGTGAACTTCGCCAACCTGACCGGCGTCGTGGTCCGCGCCACCGGTGAGGGCACCGTCGACCTCCGCTGGAACGCTGCCGACGCAGCGCCCTTCGGAACGGCGACCATCCCCGCGGGAGCCGGCTGGAAGGACGTCCTCGTCCCCTTCGGCACCAACGTCCCCCGCGGCACCGGCTCGCTCTACGTGACCTCGCCCAGCGGCCTGTCGCTCGACTCCCTCACCTTCCAGGGTGCCGGCGCCGGTGACAAGACGGCTCCGACCGTCGCGGCGACCCTCGACCCGGCAGCGCCTGCGGGCGTCGGCGGCGTCTACAACAAGCCCGTGACCCTCGGCCTCACCGCCACGGACAACGGAGCGCTCTCCACCGTCCAGTACTCCGCCGACAACGGCACGACGTGGACCACGGTCCGCGCCGTCAACGGCGCGTACACGGTCCCGTTCACCACGAACGGCGCCCGGACGATCCAGTACCGCGCCACCGACACCGGCGGCAACGTCTCGGCGGTCGGCACGGTGAAGTTCACGATCGACCTGGCCGCGGCGAACGCCCCGACCGCCGCGTCGACCACCACCGTGGCGCTCTCGGCTCCCCGCGTGACCTTCGGGGCACCGGGCGAGGCGACCGTCACGGTCACCGGTCAGGGGGGGAACCCCGGCGGAGAGGTCGTCCTCTACGAGGGCGCCACCGAGCTGGGCCGCGCGACGCTGAACGACGGCAAGGCGACCTTCGCCCTGCCGAAGACCCTCGGCGCCGGCACCCACACCCTCCGTGCGGCGTACGGCTCGGACGCCACCTTCAAGGCCTCGGAGGGCACCGCCCGCCTGATCGTCTCGAAGGCCGCCTCGGAGCTCACCGCGACCGTCTCGCCCAACCCGGTCAAGCCGGGCGCCAGCGCGCAGGTCACGGTCGACGCGACGTCCTCGACGGGTGTCGCCGGCACCGGTCAGGTGAGCGTGATGGTGAAGAGGAACCTCTCCACCGTCGCGATGCTCACCGGGACCCTCGACGAGAACGGGCACGTCGTGGTGACGCTCCCGAAGCTCGCGGCGGGCAGCTACAAGCTGACCGTCACCCACACCGCCACGGCGGACACCAACGCCGCGTCGGCGCTGCTGAACCTCACCGTCCAGCAGTAGCCCCCGCGCAGGGGCCGGCCGGCTCGACTGGGCCGGCCGGCCCCCCACCCCCTGCACCATCTGCCATTTCGAAGGAGAAATGATGCACCACCACCACGCATCCATCACGGCCAAGCCGATGAGCCGGCGCTCGCTGATGACGGCCCTGGCCGCATCGACCGTCGCGGTCGGCGTCGGAGCGGGAGCCCTCGCGGCACCCGCCACGGCCGCCCCCGCGCCCTCGTCCGGATCCACGCGCCTGGTCCCGATCAACCGCATCGGCATCCAGCTCTTCAGCGTCCGCGACAAGGTCTCGTCGCTCGGCTTCCGGGCCGTCTTCGAGGAGCTCGGCCGCATCGGCTACAGCGAGATCGAGTTCGCCGGGTACACCCAGGGCAACGTCGGAGCGATCACCCCGCAGCAGATCCGCCAGCTGCTCGACGACAACGGCCTCCGCGCCGTCGGCTCGCACGTCGGCACCAACCTCCTCCGCTCGGAGCTGGGCAAGCAGATCGAGATCGCGCAGATCCTCGGCACGCCGCACCTCGGCACCGGCAACGCGCCCACCAACGTCAACACCAAGGCGGGCTACCTCGCCGCGGCGGAGGAGTGGAACAAGTGGGGCCAGCAGGTCTCGGCCGCGGGCATGAAGCTCTACCAGCACAACCACGCCGGTGAGTTCGGGTTCGCCACGGACGACCCCAAGACCCGCCTGTACGACCTCTTCTACGACAACA
The DNA here is from genome assembly GCF_002931115.1 of Rathayibacter sp. AY1E6. Classification (NCBI taxonomy): domain Bacteria; kingdom Bacillati; phylum Actinomycetota; class Actinomycetes; order Micrococcales; family Microbacteriaceae; genus Rathayibacter; species Rathayibacter sp. AY1E6. The sequence goes on from NZ_PSVK01000010.1 coordinate 46,569, forward strand.
CCGACCCGCGTCACGTGTACCTCGAGATGGACGTCTACTGGGCGTACGTCGGCAAGAAGCTCTACCCGGGCTTCGAGCCGCTCGACTACATCAAGCGCAACCCGCGCCGCTACCCGATCCTGCACCTCAAGGACGGCAAGACGAACAACGCCAACACCAACGGCTACGACATCGTCGAGTTCGGCGCGGGCAACCTGCCCTACCAGGCGTTCCTCTCGGAGCTGCGCGACCGCGGCCAGCGCTTCGGCGTCTGGGAGCAGGACACCGCTCCCACGCTGGCGACGCCGCCGAGCACGGGGAACTCCCTCGAGGCCGCTTCCCGCAGCTACTCCGCGATCGCTGCGCTCCGTGGCTGAGCGCACCCCGCGCCGCGCGCGCCGCACCGACAGCACCACCACCAGCACGACGCGCACGAGCGCACCGAGGAGAACCCCCATGAAGTGGAAGACGCCCACGGCGGTCCTCGCGGCCGCCTCCCTCGCGATGGTCGCCGCGCCGTCCGCCTTCGCGGCGACGACGGACTGCACCACCGAGCTCGGGAACCAGACGATCACCGGAGATCTCAACGTCGGCGCGGGCCAGACCTGCGTGCTCGGCAACGTGACCGTCACCGGCAACGTCATCGTCGGCGACGACGCCTGGCTGGACGCCACCTCGGCGACCATCGGCGGCGACGTGATCGGCACCGACGCGTACGGCATCTCGATCGACGGCACCAGCGTCGGCGGAGACGTCGTGTCGTTCTCGGACGGCAGCCGCAACGGCTTCCTCTACCTGCGCGACCTCACGGTCGGCGGCATGGTCGAGGCCGGCGGGATCGACGTCGAGTTCAGCGACCTCTCGGTCGACGGCTCGGTCAGCACCGACGCGGCGAACTACGTCGACGTCGACCGCACCAGCGTCGGCGGCGACGCCACCTTCGCCGGCAGCGACTTCGGCGTGAACGTGCAGGGCGCCATCGTCGGCGGCTCGCTCGCCGTCACCGGCTCCTCGCGCGGCGTCCTCCTGGGCGCGAACGAGGACGGCTCGGCCTCGGCCCTCGGCAACACGGTGGGCGGGAACCTCACGCTCTCGGGCAACTCCGGCAACGTCCAGCTCGCGGGCTCGACGGTCGGCGGGCGCATCGCGCTCGCCGACAACGCGCCGGCGGTCAACTTCGGCGCGGGCAACACCGCCGCCGGAGTCGACGGCACCTTCACGGGAACGGCGGCGGGCGCTGCGGCGGCCGGCGACCAGGCCGTGGCCGTCATCGTCCCCGAGGCCAACAAGGGCGAGCTGACCTGGACGCTCGAGGGCACCAGCAACCTGGTGAACCTCGGCGTCGCCGAGGAGCAGGGCGACCACTTCGCCGCCTCCGGTGAGCTCGTGCCGGTCCGCGTGACCGACACCCGCCTCAACGGCCCGGCCTGGTCGGTCACCGGCCAGCTGAGCGACTTCCGCTCCGGCGAGAAGACGTTCTCGGGCAAGCACCTCGGCTGGACCCCCGAGGTCCTGGAGAACACGGGCGGTGCCGTCGCCGGCGCAGCCGTCCCCTCCGGGTTCGACTCGGGCAACGGCCTCGCCACGCCCCGCGTCCTCGGCTCCGCCGCGGCGCAGCACCCGACCGGATCCTCGGTCCTGGGCGCCGACCTCGACCTGAAGCTCCCGCTCTCGGTCGGAACCGGCACCTACACCGCGACGCTGACGCTCACCGCGCTCGGCTAGCACCGGTGGGGCGGCCTCCGGGCCGCCCCACCCTCCCCCCGTCTCCCCGCGAGACGCCACTCCGGTCCGCCCCGCTCGGCGTGCCGCGTACCGGAGCGGCGTCCCGCGGGGAGGCATCCCCCCTTGCAACGGAAGCCTGATCGATGTCGCTCATGCCACGCACCTCCCGCACCACCGCCGCCCTGCTGCTGATGACGCTCCTCGCAGCCGGCGGCCTCTCGGCTCAGGCGGGTGCCCAGGAGGCGGACCCCGCCTCCACGCCGGTCACCTGGGGGGTGCGCCCCGCCGACACCGAGCAGGGCAGCGAGCGGCCGAACTACGCGTACGCCCTCGATCCCGGCGGACGCCTCAGCGACGCCCTGATCGTCTCCAACTACGACGACGAGGAGCAGACGTTCCGCGTCTACGGCTCCGACGGCTTCATCACCGAGGCCGGCCAGCTCGACCTGCTCCCCGCCGCGGAGCCCTCGACGCAGCTCGGCAGCTGGATCGCGTTCCCCGAGCCCGAGGTCACCGTGCCCGCCGGCGAGAGCGTGCAGGTCCCGTTCGAGGTCGTCGTCCCCGACGACGTGACCCCGGGCGACTACGCCGCGGGCGTCGTCTCCTCGATCCTGGTGCAGGGCGAGACCGGAGTCTCGGTCGACCGGCGCCTGGGCTCGCGCATGTACCTCCGCGTCGGCGGCGAGCTCGCCCCGCGCCTGTCGATCGACGGCCTCGCCGTCTCGTACCAGGGCGGCTGGAACCCCTTCGCCCCCGGCTCCGCGACCGTCGACTACACCGTGACCAACGCGGGCAACACCCGTATCGCGCCGGGCGCCGAGATCAGCGTCGCCGGCCTCTTCGGCCTCGCGCCGGTGTCCGCGACCGACCCGGAGCCGCTGCCCGAGCTCCTCCCCGGAACCTCCGTCTCGCGCACCGTGACCGTCGCCGGAGTCTGGCCGCTCTTCGTCGCGACCGCCCGCGCCGCGCTCTCGGGCACCGTCGTCACCGCCGACCAGGCCGCGCAGGCCGACTCCGCCGTCGTCGTCCCCGACGTGCCGGTCGCCACCGCCGAGACCTCGGCCGCGGCCGTGCCGTGGAGCGCCGTGCTCCTCCTCGCCCTGCTCATCGGGCTCATCGTGCTGACCGTCGTCCGCCGCCGCCGCCGGGCCGCGGGGGAGCAGGCGCGCATCGACGCCGCCGTCGCCGCCGCTCTCGGCGCCCAGCCGGAGGACGCCGACCGCGCGGAGGTCCGCTCCTGACCGGGTGCGGCCGACGCGGTCCGCGAGGGATCGCGCCGGCGCGGCCCGCCATCTCCGGGCGCGCGGCCGCCGCTCTAGCGGACCGCCCGCCCCTCGGCGCGCAGCTGCTCGAGGAAGCCGTCCACCACGGCGGGGCTGAGCAGGTGCCCGCGCAGCATCAGCGCGGCACCGCGCACGCCCCCGCTGCCGCCCAGCTCGGCGGTCACCACGTCGAGCCGCTGCGTCGCGAGGGGGAGGGAGCGCTCGTCGATCACCGAGCGCACGGCCGTCAGGATCTCCGGGCTGGCGAGGGCGACCGCGCCGCCCAGCACGATGACGGAGGGGTTCAGCAGGCTCACGCAGGTGGCCAGCACCTCGCCGAGCTGGAGTCCCGCGATCCGCGCCGCCTCCACGGCCTCGGGATCGCGCGCCTTCAGCAGGTCGATCAGCTCGCGCACCGACTGCACGTCGCGGCCCGCCCGGGCGAGCCCGGCGGCCAGAGCGGAGCCGCCCGCGACCGCCTCGAGGTCCCCCTCCTGACCGCCCGCCGCGGCCGGGGCCGTGCGCGGCACCTGGACGTGGCCGAGATCACCGGCGGAGCCGAGGGCTCCGCGCTGGAGCAGCCCGGACGAGACGATGCCCGCGCCGATGCCGGTGCCGACCTTCACGAACATCAGATCGAGGGCGTGCGGGAACCGCGAGGCCCGCTCGCCGAGCGCCAGCAGGTTCACGTCGTTGTCGACGAGCACCGTGGTGTCGTAGCGCCGGCGCACGAAGGCGGGGATGTCGAAGCCGTCCCAGCCGGGCATGATCGGCGGGCGCACCGGGCGGCCGCTCGCGTGCTCCACCGGGCCGGGCACGCCGACCCCGATTCCCGCGAGGGCGGAGCGGTCGACGCCGGCCGCGGCGAGGATCCCGTCGCAGACGTCGAGCGCGTGCCCGAGCACCGCCACGGGGCCCTGCGCGATGTCGAGCTCCTCGCGGCGCTCGGCGATGATGCGGCCGTCGAAGTCGGTCAGCGCGATGGTCGAGTGCGCCGCGCCCAGGTCGATGGCCAGGAGCGAGCGGACGGCCGGGTCGAAGACGAGGCGCGCGGACGGGCGGCCGCCGGTCGACGGAGCGCGGTCGAGGTGCGCGATCAGTCCGAGGTCGAAGAACTGCTCCAGGCGCGTCATCACCGCGGTCCGCGCGAGGCCCGTCTCCTCGACCAGCTCGGCGCGGGTGCGCGGCCGACCGTCGGCGAACAGCCTCAGCATGTCGCCGGTCGCGGTACCCGCGCGCTCGGCCACGCTCAGCTCCTTCTCTCGGCCCGGAGGACGGGTTCGGGGGACAGCACACCTGAGGAAACCAGTCAACGCACGGTCGCGCAATCTCGGCGGGCCCTGCGTGCGGGTCCTGCGCAACACGGCCGGCCGGAGGCGCGACGCGCGCCCGGCCGCGGCCCCTCCCCACTCCGATCGCCCGGGTGCGCCCCGACGATCGCCGCTCAGCCAGCCCTTCCAGACAGGAGAGAACGATGACCTCGTCCGACACCACCACCACAGGCGCCCCCCGATCGAGCGGGCGCATCGGCCTCTGGCTGATCGGGGCCCGGGGCAGCGTCGCCACCACGGCCGCCGTGGGCCTGCACGCCATCGCCGCCGGAGCCGCGCCCAGCTCGGGCTGCGCCACCGCGACCCCCGCCTTCGAGGACGTCCCGCTCGCCGGGTTCGCCGACATCGTCATCGGCGGCCACGACGTCTCGCCGACCCCGCTGCTCGAGAAGGCCACGGGCCTCGCGGCCGGTGGCATGTTCCCGACCTCGGTCGTCGCCGAGGTGGCCGACCGGATCGACGCGACCGACGCCGAGATCCGCCTCGCCCCCTCCGACGCCGCGTCGCAGCAGGAGGAGATCGACCGCCGGGCCGCCGACATCGTCGCCTTCCGCGAGCGCCACGGCCTCGCCCGGGTCGTCGTGATCGACGTCGCCTCGACCGAGGTGCTGCCGGCCGACCGTCCCGAGTTCCACGACCTCGCCGCTCTGCGCGCCGCCCTGGCGCGTCCGGGCGAGCGCCTCCTGCCGCCGAGCTCGATCGCCGCCCTCTCGGCCGTCGTCGCGGGCGCGGCCTACGCCTGCTTCACTCCCTCGACCGCGCTGGCTCTGCCGGCCCTGGAGGAGTGGGCCGCCGAGGCCGGGATCCCGATCGCCGGCCAGGACGGCAAGACGGGGGAGACCCTGCTCCGCAGCGTGCTCGCGCCGATGTTCACGGCGCGCGGGATGCGCGTGCTCTCGTGGGCGGGGGCGAACCTCCTCGGCGGCGGCGACGGGCAGACCCTCGCCGACCCGGAGGCGGTGCGCTCGAAGCTCGTCTCGAAGAACCGCGGACTCCGCAGCCTCCTCGGCGACGACGTCGTCACTCCGCTCCACATCGACAACGTCCCGGACCTCGGCGACGTCAAGACCGCCTGGGACCACGTGCACGCGGAGGGCTTCCTCGGCTCGCGGATCACGGTGCAGACGATCTGGTCGGCGTACGACTCGGCCCTCGCGGCGCCGCTGATCCTCGACCTCGCCCGCCTGCTGGCGCTCGCGGACGAGGCCGGCGTCTCGGGCCCGGTCGGCGAGCTCGGCTTCTTCTTCAAGGACCCGTGGGGCAGCGACGTGCACGGGTTCGCCGAGCAGACCGCGGAGCTGGTGGCCTGGTCCGCCCGCACCGGCGCGCTCGTCGCCGAGCGCCGCACCCCGGTGACGAGCGGGACGCGGAGCGATGGCTGAGCTGCGCGACTACCTCGAGCTCGTCCGCGCGAAGGCCGCGCTTACCGTGATCGGCGACACCGTCGCGGGCGGAGCGTGGGCGGGCCGCGGAGTGGGAGCGCGCACGGTCGCGCTCCCGCTGTCCTCCGCGCTGCTCTACTCGGCGGGCATGGCGCTCAACGACTACGCGGACGCCGAGCTCGACGCCCGGGAGCGGCCCGAGCGGCCGATCCCCTCGGGGCGCATCCGGCGCTCGGCGGCGCTGGGCACGGCGGCCGCGCTGACCGCGGCGGGGATCGTCGTGGCGGCCGTCGTGGACGGGCGGCGCTCGCTCGCGCTCTCGCTGCCGCTCGCGGCCGGGATCTGGTCGTACGACCTGCTCGCGAAGCCGACTCCGCTGGGCCCGGTCGTGATGGCGGCCTGCCGCGGTCTCGACGTGCTGCTCGGCGCGGGCGTCGACGGCGTGCGCGCGGCGGCCCCCGCCTCCGCCGCTGTGGCCGCGCACACGCTCGGCGTCACCGTGCTCTCGCGCGGCGAGGTGCACGGCACCACCCCGGTCGCGGCGGGTGCGGTCTCGGCCGGCACCGCGGCGATCGCGCTGTCCACCGCGGCCGGCGCTCTGGCCGAGCGCCGGGCCGCCCCCGCCGCGGTCGTCGCCGCGGGCCTCGGGCGCTGGCTCCTGCTCGTGCTCACCGCGCAGCTGCAGGCCGTGCGGACGCCGACGGCCGCGGCCGCGCGGACGGCGACCCGCGCGGGCATCACCGGGATGATCCCGCTGCAGGCCGCGCTCGCCGGTCTGAAGCGTCCCGAGCTGGGGGCGGCGCTGCTCGCGCTCGACGCGCTCGGCTCCCTCCTGCTCCGCCGCCCGCGGACGGCGGACATCACATGAGCGCCACCGGACCCGTCCTCGGCTACGGCACCAACGGCTTCGCCGACCACACCCCCGACGACGCGCTCACGGTGATCCACGCCGCGGGGTACCGCGCCGTCGCGCTCACCCTCGGGCACCCGCACCTCGATCCCTTCGCGGCCGACTGGCGCGAGCGGACGCTGGCGCTCCGGTCGCGGCTCGACGAGCTGGGCCTGCGCGTGGTCGTCGAGACGGGCGCGCGGTACCTGCTCGACCCGTTCGCGAAGCACCGCCCCACGCTGGTCGACGAGGAGGCCGGCCCCCGGGTCCGCTTCCTCGAGCGCGCGATCGAGATCGCCGCGCTGCTGGGCGCCGACGCCGTCTCCCTCTGGTCGGGGGTCGTGCCGGCGGGCGCGGATGCGGCCGCGGCCTGGCGGCTGCTCGTCGAGCGGATGCGCGGCGTCGTCGCGACGGCCGAGCGCCACGGCGTGCGGCTGGCCGTCGAGCCCGAGCCGGGGATGCTGGTGGAGACGGTGGCCGACGCGCTGCTGCTGCGCCGCGAGCTCGGCGACCCGGAGTCGGTCGGGCTGACGGTCGACCTCGGCCACTGCGTCGTGGTGGAGCCGGACGGCGTGGTCGGAGCCCTCCGCAGCGCCGGGGACCTGCTCCTGAACGTTCAGGTCGACGACATGCTCCCGGGGCGGCACGAGCACCTCGAGCTCGGCACCGGATCGCTCGACCTCGCGGCCGCCTTCGCGACCCTCGCCGAGATCGGCTACCGCGGGATCGCCGCCGTCGAGCTGCCCCGGCACTCGCACGACGCGCCCCGCCTGGCCGTGGCGAGCCTCGCGGCGATGGAGGAGGCGCTCGGCGGCGCCTCCTCGCACGCCGAGCACCCGTGGACCGCGGCCGCCCGTTCCGCCGTCCTCGAGCGCCCGTCGCGGATCGAGCGCTTCTTCCCCGCCGCGGGCCGCGAGGCCGGACGCGAGCCGCTCCGGCCCGCCGAGGACCCGCACGGCCTCGTCCACGGCACGCACGACGACGCGGCCCGCGCCGCCCTGGTGCAGGCCGCGGCGCAGGCGCTCGGCGACGACGACCTGGCCGCTCTCCTCCTCCGCCTCTACCGCGGCGGGGACGGCGCCGAGCGCCGCGGAGTGCTGGCCGGGCTGAACGCCCTCGGCGACCCGGGACGGGCGACGACCCTCGCCGGCCTCGAGCTGACCGCCGACGCCCTGCGCGCCAACGACACCCGGCTCGTCGCCGCGGCGATGGGCTCCTTCGCCCGCCGACACCTCGACGCGCACGCCTGGCGGCACGGGGTGCTCAAGCTCGTCTTCCTCGGCGTCCCGCTCGCAGCGGTCGCCGGGCTGGAGGAGCGCAGCGACGCCGAGCTGCGCGCGATGGCAGGCCGCTTCGCCGACGAGCGCCGCGCGGCCGGGCGCCCGCTCCCGGACGATCTGGCGGTGCTCCTGCCGAGCTGACCGCCCCCGCACGCCGCCCCGACCGCGGGGCACCACCACCGATGAGAAAGGCGCGACGATGCGCATCTTCGACCCGCACATCCACATGACCTCCCGCACCACCGACGACTACCAGGCGATGTTCGACGCCGGCGTCCGCGCGGTCGTCGAACCCTCCTTCTGGCTCGGCCAGCCGCGCACGAACGTCGGCTCGTTCACGGACTACTTCGACGCCCTGATCGGCTGGGAGCGCTTCCGCGCCGCGCAGTTCGGCATCCGCCACCACTGCACCATCGGGCTCAACCCGAAGGAGGCGAACGACCCGCGCTGCCGGGCGGTCCTGCCCGAGCTCGACCGCTACCTCGCCAAGGACGGCGTCGTCGCGGTCGGCGAGACCGGCTACGACTCGCTCACCCCCGAGGAGGACCAGGTCTTCCGCCAGCAGCTCGAGCTCGCCGGCGAGCACGGCCTCCCCGCGATGGTGCACACGCCGCACCGCGACAAGGAGTCGGGCACCCGCCGCACCCTCGAGGTCGTCGCCGACTCGGGGCTGGAGCCCGGGCGGGTCCTCGTCGACCACCTCAACGAGGTCACCGTCGACGCGGTCCGCGACTCCGGCTGCTGGATGGGCTTCTCCATCTACCCCGACACGAAGATGGACGAGACCCGCCTGGTGACGCTGGTCGAGCGGATCGGGCTGGACCGCGTGCTGGTCAACTCCGCAGCCGACTGGGGCCGCTCCGACCCGCTCACGACCGCGAAGACCGGCCGCCTCCTCCTCGTCGCCGGCTTCAGCGCGGGCGACGTGGACCGGCTGCTCTGGCAGAACCCGGTCGAGTTCTACGGGCAGAGCGGACGCCTGGACCTCTCGCCCGTCGCGGGCTTCGACGTGCAGGAGTCGGCCGGCCGCACCTTCGAGGGCAACTCCGTGCTCCGGGGCGCGCCGCGCGTGGCGGAGGTCGTGTGATGCACCTCTCCTACTGCACCAACGTCCATCCCGCCGAGGACCTGGCCGGAGTCGTCCGCCAGCTCGACGTCTACGCCGGACCCGCGCGCGTGGCCGCCGGGCTCGCCCTGGTCGGAGTCGGCCTGTGGATCCCGCGCGACCTCGCGGCCCGCCTGGTCGCCAGCGCCGAGGACCGCGCCGTCCTCCGCGCGGCCCTGCAGCGCAACGGCCTGGAGGTGCGCACGCTCAACGCCTTCCCGTACGCCGCGTTCCACGCCGAGGTCGTGAAGCTCGACGTCTACCGCCCCGACTGGACCACGCCGGAGCGCCTGCAGTACACGATCGACTGCGCGCGGATCCTGGCCGACCTGCTGCCCGCCGGCGCCGACGGCAGCATCTCGACGCTGCCGCTGGGCTGGCGCGAGGGCTGGGGGCGGGAGCAGGACGAGGCCGCCTGCCGGAACCTCGCCCGGCTCGTCGAGGAGCTGCGCGACCTGCGCCGCTCCACGGGCCACGCGATCCGCCTGGCGATCGAGCCCGAGCCCGGCTGCATCCTCGACACCGTGGACGACGTCGTCGACTGGCTGCACCCGCGCATCGGAGTGGTCGACCCGGCGTACGTGGGCGTGTGCCTCGACACCTGCCACCTCGCCGTCTCCTTCGCCGACCCGGCCTCGGCCGTCCGCCGCATCCGCGACGCGGGCCTGCGCGTGGTCAAGGTGCAGGCCTCGGCCGCGCTCCACCTGGAGGACCCCTCGGGCCGCGCCGCGCTCACCCCGTTCGTCGAGAAGCGCTACCTGCACCAGACCCGCGAGAACGGGATCGACGGAGTGCTCCGCGTCGACGACCTGCCTGAGGCGCTGGACACGCTCCCCGGCACCGGCCCGTGGCGCGTGCACTTCCACGTGCCGCTCCACCACCGGCCGGAGGCGCCGCTCTCGGCGACCACGGCCGTCCTGGCGGAGGCGGTCTCGGCGGTCGACGCCGCCTGGCCGTACGACGAGATCCACCTCGACGTCGAGACCTACACCTGGTCGGTGCTCGCCGACGCCCCGAGCGACCTCTCGACGGGCATCGGCGCCGAGCTCGCCTGGGCGGCCGCGCACCTGCTCACGCCCGCCTCCCGAGAGGCGCTGCTGGCGCCCCTCCTCCCGCAGGCGGCGGCGCTGTGAGGCCCGTGCTGCTGCTCGACGTGGTCGGGCTGACCTCGACGGCGCTCGCCGACATGCCCCGCCTCTCGCGGCTGGCCCGCGCGGGCGGGCGCCTGCCGCTGGACACGGTCCTGCCCGCGGTCACCTGCAGCGTGCAGTCGACCATGCTCACCGGCTCGATGCCCGCGCAGCACGGGATCGTCGGCAACGGCTGGTACTTCCGCGACCTCGGCGAGGTGCACCTGTGGCGCCAGCACAACCGCCTGGTCACGGGGGAGAAGGTCTGGGAGACCGCGCGCCGGCTGAGCGGGGAGCCGTACCGCGCGGCCAACATCGGCTGGTGGTACGCGATGGGGGCGACGACCGACGTCACCGTCACTCCGCGCCCGATCTATCACGCCGACGGCCGCAAGTCGCCGGACGCGTACGTGCGCCCGCCGGCGCTGCACGACGAGCTGGTCTCGCGCTTCGGCGCCTTCCCGCTGTTCCAGTACTGGGGGCCGACCGCGTCCCTCCGCTCGACCCAGTGGATGGTCGACGCGACCCGGCACGTGATGGCCGGAGACGGCTCCGGACCGCCCGAGCTGACCACGGCGTACCTGCCGCACCTCGACTACGACCTCCAGCGCTTCGGACCGGACTCGCCCGAGGCGCGCCGGGCCGCGTCGGAGCTCGACGTGGTGCTCGCTCCGCTGCTCGACGACGCGGAGGCGCTGGGCGCGTCGGTGATCGTGGTCGCCGAGTACGGGATCGCCGACGCCGACACCCCGGTCGACGTGAACCGGGCGCTCCGCCGCGAGGGCCTGCTCGAGGTCTACGTGCAGGACGGCCGGGAGCAGCTGGACCCGTGGACGTCGCGCGCGTTCGCCGTCGCCGACCACCAGGTCGCCCACGTCTACGTGCAGGACGCGGCGGACCTGCCGCGGGTGCGCTCGATCCTCGAGGGGCTCGACGGCGTCGACGAGGTGCTCGACCGGGAGGCGCAGGCCCGCTACGGCCTCGACCACGAGCGCTCGGGCGAGTTCGTCGTGGTCGCCCGGCCGGGGGCGTGGTTCACCTACTACTACTGGCTCGACGACGACCGCGCGCCCGACTTCGCCCGCGGCGTCGACATCCACCGCAAGCCCGGCTACGACCCGGCCGAGCTCTTCTTCGACCCGGCCGACCCGCTGGTGAAGGCGAAGGCGGCGGGCAACCTCGCCAAGAAGGCGCTGGGGCTGCGCTACGCGATGAACCTGGTTCCCCTGGACGCGTCGCTCGTGCGCGGCACGCACGGGAGGCTGCCGTCCTCGTCGGCGGACACTCCGCTCGTGCTGGCCTCGGACGCGGACCTGCTGCCGGCCGGAGCCGCGTCGCTCCCGGCCACCGCGATGCGCGACCTGGTGCTCGCGGCGCACGGCCCGGCCCTCGCGAAGGAGGCGTCGGCGCTCGCGCGCTGAGGGAGGGGACGCCCGGCGGCCTGCGCCCGTGTACGGGCCGTCGGGCGTCGGGGGCTCAGCCGAGGTCGCCGCGGACCTCGCGAGCTCAGGCGAACTCGCCGCGGGCCGCCGCGGGCTCAGGCGAGCTCGCCGCGGACCGCAGCGGGCTCAGGTCCTCGCCGCGGACCCAGCCGGGCGGCCGGGCGGCTCAGCGCGGCACGAGCCCGGTGAGCCGCGCCGTCAGCCGCTCGACGGGGCCGGCACCGAGGAACCGCCACCACAGCACGGCGGCCGTGCACAAACCGAGCACGAGGGCGAGAGCGGCGAGCGGAGTGTCGGCGGAGTAGCCGAGGCCTGCCCGCGCGAGCGCTGCGACGAGAGCCACCTGCAGCACGTAGACCGAGAGCGCGAGCGTGCCGATCGCCCGGAGCGGCACCAGCAGCCGCTGGACAGCGGTGGAGCGCGACGTGGTCATCAGCACCACCGCGACGTAGGCCAGGAGCACGAGCCCGAGGTCGTGCAGGGTGTCCGGGAGGCTGCCGGAGGGCGACTCCACGCCGAGCAGGAGCGCGACCAGCGGCCGCACCGGATACGCGACGACCGCGACTGCCGCGAGCACCGGCAGCAGCCGGTCCCGCTGCGCGCCGTGCCGCAGCAGCAGGGCTCCGAGGAGGAAGAAGGGGAGCAGGTTGGTCGCGCGGTAGCTCGGCCCGGTGAAGAGCCAGAGGGCGAGCGGAGAGCCGGATGCGGCGGCGGCGACCGCGGCGTTCACGGGCCCGGCGGCGAGCGCGAGCACAGCGGCCAGCGCGGCGATCGTCCGGGAGCGGACGAGCAGCAGCGGCGTGCCGAGCACGAGCACGACGCCGAGGTACTGCAGCACGATCGCGATCCAGCTGCCCCAGGTCTCGAGCCAGACGCCGAGCGCCACGAGCACCGCGCCGCGGATCGCGTTCCGCAGCAGCACCCGCCCGGGCGAGGCACCGGGCCGCGCGAGCACCAGGGCCGCCGACATCCCCATCACCAGCGCGAACAGCGGCGACGCGAGATCGTTGACGTTCCACGCCAGGAACCCGACCACTCCCGTGCGCGCGCTCGGCACGAGCGGCATCGCGTGCGCGACGAGCATGGCCGCCACCGCCACTCCGCGCAGCACGTCGGGGGCGACCAGTCGGTCGTGCCGGAGTCGCGGAGCCGTCGCAGTCATCCCGCGAGAGTAGGCGCGCCCCCGCCGCCGCGCCCCGCGCGAGCGCACCTCGCGCCACCGGCCGCCCGCCGGGCCGTCCGCCGGGCCGTCGGCCGGGGCGCCACCCGCTCCGCCGACGTGCGCTGCTGTCCGCTCCCCTCCGTCGGCCGGGGCCTCCGGCCGCCCGCTCCCAGCCGTCGCTGACCGGCCGCGGCGCCGCCCGCCCCGCCCGCGTGCGCTGCTGTCCGCTCCGCTCCGTCGGTCCGGGCCTCCGGCGGCCCGCTCCCACCCGTCGCTGACCGGCCGCGGCGCCGCCCGCTCCGCCGACGGGCGCTGCTGTCCGCTCCGCTCCGTCGGCCCGGCCTCCGGCCGCCCGCTCCGATCCGTCGCTGACGGCCCGTTCCGTCCTCCCGCACGGGCCGTTCGTGACGGATCGACGCCCGGCGCCCTCCGGCAGGCCCGCGCTCGCTCCGCATGCGGCGCCCAGTCGCGCCCGGCCCGCTCCGATCCGTCGCGGACGGCCCGTCCTGCGCTCCTCCGCAGGCCGTGAGCGACGGATCAGCGCCCGCCCGCGCCGCCGCCTCGCGCGGATCCCCGCCGCAATGCCCCGTCCGTGCCCTCGGCCTGCTCCGATGCGGCACGAACGGCTCCTTCCGTCCTCCCGAAGCGACCGTTCGCGACCCCTCGGCGCCCGTTCGTCCGTACGCGCGCCCGCGCCGCCGCCTCGCGCTCGGCGCCGCCGCGACGTCCCGGCCTGCTCCGATGCGTCGCGAACGGCTCCTTCCGTCCTCCCGAAGCGACCGTTCGCGACCCCTCGGCGCCCGTTCGTCCGTACGCGCGCCCGCGCCGCCGCCTCGCGCTCGGCGCCGCCGCGACGTCCCGGCCTGCTCCGATGCGTCGCGAACGGCTCCTTCCGTCCTCCCGAAGC
>NZ_PSVK01000010.1:60171-96450 GCF_002931115.1 Rathayibacter sp. AY1E6
TCCGTACGCGCGCCCGCGCCGCCGCCTCGCGCTCGGCGCCGCCGCGACGTCCCGGCCTGCTCCGATGCGTCGCGAACGGCTCCTTCCGTCCTCCCGAAGCAACCGTTCGTGACCCCTCGGCGCCCACTCGTCCGTACGCGCGCCCGCGCCGCCGCCTCGCGCTCGGCACCGCCGCGACGTCCCGGCCTCGCATCGGCCTGCTCCGATGCGTCACGAACGGCTCCTTCCTCCCTCCCGAAGCGACCGATCGTGACCCCTCGGCGCCCGCGCGCGAGCGGCCTGCGCTCGGCCCCCACCGAGCACGACCAGGCATGCTGGACGGATGACCGACGCCGCCCCGTCCCCCGACCGCCCGCGCCGTGCCCGCAGCCAGCACGTGCTCACCGTGCTGCGGACCGAGCGCCTCACCGGCCACCTGGTCCGCGTGCACCTCGGCGGCGACGGGCTCGACGCGTTCCTCGCCGAGTCCGACCCCGAGCGCCTCGCCGCGACCGACCGCTACGTGAAGCTCCTGCTCCCGCCGCGCGGCTCCGACCTCCAGCCGCCCTTCGACCTCGACGCGCTCCGGGCGAGCGTCGCCCCCGAGCAGCTGCCCGTGCGCCGCACCTACACCGTCCGCTCGGTCGACCTCGAGCGGCGCTCGATCACCGTCGACTTCGTCGTGCACGGCGACGAAGGGGTGGCGGGACCGTGGGCGCTCGCCGCGGCTCCCGGCGACCGGATCGCGCTCTCCGCGCCCGGCGGCGCCTGGTCGCCGAGCGCCGACCCCGAGGTCGTGCACCTGCTGCTCGGCGACGACTCCGCTCTGCCGGCGATCGCCTCCGCCCTCGAGGGGATGTCCGCGCACGCGCGCGGCCTGGTCCTGATAGAGGTCGACTCGGCCGCCGACGAGCTCGCGCTTCCCGCTCCGGCCGGAGTGGAGGTGCGCTGGCTGCACCGCGGCGGTCTCGAGGCCGGCCGGGCGCTGGTCGCGGCCGTCCGGGCCGAGCCGAGGCCCGAGGGCGTGCTCGAGGTCTTCGCGCACGGCGAGCGCACCGCGATGAAGCAGCTGCGCGCCCTCCTGCAGGACGAGTGGGGCGTGGAGCGCCGGGCGCTCTCGCTCTCGGCCTACTGGGCTCTCGGCCGCGCCGAGGACCGCTTCCAGGCCGAGAAGCGCGAGCCGGTCGGCGCGATCTTCGCCGACTGACGCGGGAGCGCACTCCGTCCGCACACCTCCGGGAAGGGACCAGCCTCGGACCCACCTCTACTCCGGTCCCCACGACAGGACCGTCCGATGGCGGTCCGGCCCTGCGAGCCTCGCGCCCGCCGCCCCCGCCGTTCTGCGGGCTGCTCGACCGACACGATGGGGAGAGCCCCCGTGGGAGTGCTGATCTTCGGCGCCTGGCGGCGCCGGATCGAGTTCGAGGACCGGACGCTCGCGAACGTGCGGATCGCCGTGCGCGCGCGGATGGAGCAGGGGCAGCCGTTCCGCTTGACCTGGAGGACGCTGCAGGAGTCGGAGCCGCGCTCGCACGCGATCCTCGTGCAGCCGAACGCGGTGCTGGAATACCGCTTCGATCATCCCCGTCTGCACGCCGTGAACCGCCTCTGGCTGCGCGAGCTCCTCACCCCCGCGTCCGGGCGCGACATGGTCGTCGCCGCTGAGCCCGAGCAGGCGCCGCTCCTCGGTGACGACCGTCCGTCCCCGGTTCCCGAGGGAGGGCTCGCGGCCTAGTCGGAGCGGAGCCCCTCACTGCCGAGCGAGGCCGACCGGGAGCCCGCCCGCGAGGGCGGCGGCGGATCCGAAGAGCAGCGCCCCCACCCCGCCCAGGGCGGTGGCGACGACGGTGTTCAGCACGGCTCCGACGAGCGCGAAGCCCAGCACGTTCGGCAGCGAGAGGATCGCGGCGAGGTGGACCTGATCGCCGACGACCTGCCCGAGGAGCGTGTCGGCCTGGGTGAAGAGGTCCGAGTGCACGAGCAGCGGATGGGCGACCAGGACGGCGACGAGGCCGAGCAGCGCGATCGCGAGGCCGAGCAGGAACGAGAGCTTCACGGCCGACCAGAAGTCGACGTGCACGAGCGCGAGGCGGAGCGGAGCCTGATCGCCGGCCGGCTTCCCGGAGCCGGTCATCGGGCGTCAGCGGCGCGCTGGACGACGTCGACGACGACGAGGGCTGAGGCGGCGGCGAGGGCGAGGGCGCGGTTCACGAGGGTCTCCTGGGGCGGGACGGGCGCCGGGAGCAGAGGCTCGGCGGCGTTCTGCCAGAGTCCCGGGCCGGAGGAGTCCGGTGCGTCGTCCGGGAGTCGCGTCCGGTGCGCCTCGGGGATGACCGCGTGTCCGCTGCTCCCTCCGACAGCCCGCCACCCGCCGAGGGCCCCTCCTCTCCGGCGTGCGGTCGATGCGGATCGCCGCCTGCCGCTCGCAGGACCTCCCCCGCGCGGTGGATCCTGCCCGGACATGGAGCGCCGCGCAGGACGCCGCGGCCACCGCCCCAGCGGGACTCCCGCCGACACGGATGTTGCATCGCCGCCGCAGCCGGACATGTACCTGTGACTCCGCGAAAGGGGAACCATGAGCATCCGCTCCCGAGACGACTTCTCCGAGCTGTACCGCGCCCACTTCGACGACCTGCTCCGCTTCGTCCGCCGCCGCGCTCCCGCCGCGACGGTCGACGACATCGTCGGCGAGACCTTCCTCGCCGCCTTGCGTCGCCGGCAGGACCTGCCGGAGAACGTGCGGCCCTGGCTGTTCGGCACCGCCCGGCACGCGATCCTCAACGCCGCCCGCGGCGAGAACCGCCGGCAGGCGCTGGCCGTGCGGATCGGGACCCTCGCCCCGGAGGAGCAGGCCGACCCGTCGGTCGGCGACCGCCTCGACCTGGAGAGCGCGTGGAAGCGGCTGCCCCTCGCCGAGCAGGAGGCTCTGGCCCTCCACGTGTGGGAGGACCTCCCGCAGGCCGAGGCGGCGCAGGTGCTCGGCTGCTCCCGGGCCGCCTACGCGATGCGGCTCACCCGCGCGAAGCGGCGGCTGGCGGCGCTGCTCGCCCCCCTCGACTCCACGCTCCTCTCCGGCACGGCAGAACGGACCCTCTCATGACCGACCAGCTCCTCGACCTGCTCCGCGCGCACGACGCCGAGCCCCGCACCTCCCTCACCGCTGCCGAGGCCGCACGTCGGGACGCGCTCCTCGGCGAGATCCTGGTCAGCGCGGACGCGGCCGCTCCCCGTTTCTTCCGCCCCCGCGACTGGGCCGTCGCCGGCGCGGCGACCGTGCTCCTGGCCGCCGCAGCCGCGGTGATCGTCGTGGTCCCGGGTCTCATCCCCGGCACCGGCTCCGTCGGGCTGAACCGCGCGGTGCTCGCCTCCTGGACCGCGATCCCCGAGCGCCTCCTGCCGAGCTCCGAGCTCGGGCAGTCGGCGACGCAGTGGTGCGCGACGAACCTGCAGAGCCCCAACGGCGAGGCCGGGCCGGCGGAGGTCTCGCACCTCGACGCGCGCGGCGACGCCGCCTCGATGATCTACCGCTTCGACGACTCCCTCTACTACTGCCTCAGCGCCGGGAACGGCGCGGGGATGTGGGAGGTGGCGGACGCCGCACCGGTCGGCCCCCTCGCCGCGGACGCGGTCCAGCTCAGCTCGGCCGGAACCTTCGGAGAGGGGGACGCCGCTCTGATCTACGCGGTCGGCTTCGCGGGCGCGGACGTGGAATCGGTGGTGCTGAACGAGGCCGGCGTCGAGCCGGTCGTCGCGACCCTCGAGGGCGGCTCCTGGACCGTCTGGTGGCCCTCGTCCGACGGTCTCGCCGCCGGGCCCGCCGGCACGGTCACGATCACCACCCGGGACGGCTCGAGCCGCGAGGTCCCCATCGACTCCCTCTACCGCCCGTGAGCGGGCCGCGGCACTCCCGTTCGGACGGGCCGGAGCAGGAGGGGACGGGTGCGCGCGTCCTGTCCACGCGCTTCACCGACGTCCACTACCTCGACGAGGGACCGGAGGACGGCACTCCGCTCGTGCTCGTGCACGGCTTCCCCGACGTCCCCGCCACCTGGGACGGCGTCCTGGAGCTGCTTCCCCCCGGACTCCGGGTGGTGCGCCCCGTCCTGCGCACCCGCGCCTCCCGTGACGCGCTAGAGCGTCTGCGGCCGCGGACGGTCCGTGCCCACGCCGCGGACGCTCCTGCTGGAGGCCGCGAGGAGCGAGGCGACGAGGACGACCGCGGCGCAGCCGAGCAGGGTGCGGTCGAGCCCGACGAGGTCGGCGAGCGGGCCCACGAGCGCCTCCCCGAGCGGCACGGCGAGGAAGGAGCCGACCATGTCGTAGGAGTAGACCCGGGCGAGCGCCTCCCGGGGGACGTGGGTCTGCAGCGTCTGGTCCCAGGCGATGGCGAAGATCTCGAGCGCGACTCCGCCGAGGGCGAAGGCGAGGAGGAGGGCGGGGAGCGCCGGGAGGATCCCGAGGGCGGCGACCGGGACGGCCGTCACCGCCATGAGGGCGACGCCCGCCCCCAGCGCACGGCGGGGCCGCCAGCGCAGCGCGATCACGGCCCCGATCACCAGGCCGACGGTCTGCGCGGCGATCACGAGTCCCCATGCCGCTCGGCCGAAGGACCGGTCGGCGACGACCGGGCCGAGGACCGTGGTCGCGCCGACGAACGCGGCGTTGACGGCGGTGAACTGCGCCACGACGATCCACACCCAGCGCCGGCTCGTGAACTCCCGCCACCCCTCGCGGAGGTCGGCGAGGACGGAGGCGCCCGGGCCCGAGCGGACCGTCCGCGGCAGCCGCACACGGGAGTAGAGGACCGCGGCCAGGGCGAAGCCCGCGGCGTCGACCGCCAGCCCCCACCCGGGACCCACCAGTGCGACGAGCGCGGCCCCGGCCGAGGCGCCGACGATGCTCCCGGCGTTCAGGCCCAGGCGGAGCAGGGCGTTGGCCGGGCGGAGCTCGCCGACCGGCACCGTCTCGGGGACGAGGGCGGCCGCGGCGGGCAGGCTCATCGCCGCGACGGCGCCGTTGAGCACGCTGAGCACGACCAGGGCCGCGACGGTCGCCGTCCCCGTGATCACCGTCACGGCGACCGCGGCCTGAGTGGCCGCCGCCGCGAGCGAGGTGCCGACGAGGATCACGGAGCGGGGGAGCCGGTCGGCGAGGACGCCGCCGAGCAGCAGGACGGCGACGTTGGCGAGGGAGCGCGCGGCGACGACGAGTCCGAGGTCCGTCGGCGAGCCCGTCAGGTCCAGCACGGCGAAGGCCAGGGCGATCGGAGCGACGGCGTTGCCGAGGACGCCGGTCGTGCGGGCGGCGAGGAGCCAGCGGAAGGGGCCGTGCGCGAGAGGCCCGTGCGCCAGCGGCCCGCGCCCGTCGCGGGTCACGGCCGGCGGAGCGGGAACATCGCGGTCGTCATCGACACCGGCGCGGTCCCGGGGGTCCTCGGCGGCCGGGCCGCCGCGTGCAGCAGCGCGGACGCCTCCCCGACGTGCCGCACGACCCGCCGCCAGACCTCGGGGTCGACCCAGAGCTCCGCGTCCGTCGAGAGCTGAGGACCGTCCGCCCGGCTCGACGAGCGCCGCCGGAGCTCCTCGATCAGGGCCTCGAGGTGCAGGTCCCGCTCCTCCTCCGGCCCGGCGTCCACTGACGCGGTCACGTCGAAGGGCCTTCCGGAGGCCTCGTGCCGGTACCTCTTCGCCTCGCCGCCCCGCAGGCGCACGGTCTCGACGACGGCCACGAGCCCGGCGCGCTCCAGCACGCGGAAGTGGTAGCTCGCCGTCGCCTGCGACAGCTGCAGCTCGCGGGCGGCCTCCGCGGCGCTCATCGCCGCTCCCGTCACCAGGGACAGCAGGCGGAGGCGGATCGGATGCGCGGTGGCGCGCAGCTCGTCGAGAGAGGACATGCGGCCATGGTGACCGGCGGCTCCCGCACCGTCAAACAGGGCTTTGGGGGTGGGGCGGCGCTCATCGGGCCGCTCCGGTGCACATCGGGCGGCGCTCGCCGGGCCGCTCTGACGAGCGATCCGGAGGGCCCACGGGCGCTTCCGGGCCGCTCGCTCACCCCGGCGATCCGGGAGCGGGGCCCGGAGTCGTCCTCCGGGCCCCGTCGCTCACACCTGGGCGGTGCCGCTGTCCTCGACCGGGCCGGACGCGTCCGACTCCTCGGCGATCTCGGTGTCGGTCTCGTCGGCGCGGTCGCGGAGCGCGTCGGCCATCGCGCCGGCGCCCTCGGCTCCGTGGTCGTGCTCGACCTGGTCGATCAGGCCGCCGAGCTTCTCGTCGTTGCTGGCGTCCTCGGCTCCGTCCATCACGGGGCTGTTCTGCTCGTTGTCGCTCATGGCGCTCCTCCTGGGTCGACCGGCCTCTGCGCCGGTGGTCCGACGCTACGCGCGCGGCCCGTGCGGTGCAGGTGATCGACGGGAATCGGCCGGTCCGCTATCGGGGTGCCGAGCGACGTTCCCGGTCATCCCCGAGTCGAGCGGATATCGCTTTCCACCCTCCGGAGAAGTGAGCGGATATCGCCTGTCGAATGAGCCCCTATCGCTTTCCGGCGAGGTGAACAGTTCTCTCAGAGAAGTGCCCCTCGGAGACCCTCCCTGCTATGATCGGGCGACTTCTGCACCAGGGACCGGGGGGTCGTTCTCGGCGGACGATCGATCATCCACACGCCTGTTATCTCGATCATCACCAGTGAAGGCGCGTATGGCTTCGTATCTCTTCGTCTGCTCCGGCGGCGGGCATCTCAAGGAGATGTTCGCGCTCTCGGGGCTCCTCGGAGTCGACCCGGAGGAGCAGCACTGGGCGACTGTCGACAGCGCCCTCAGCCGCACCCTCCTCACCGACCGGCGCGTGACCCACCTCGCCGATCCGCCGCCCCGCGCCGTGGTGCCGGTGCTCCGCAACGCGATGATCGGCCGCTCCCTGCTGGCCCGCGGGTCCTTCGACGCCGTCTTCAGCACCGGCGCCAGCCCCGCCCTCTCCTTCCTGCCGCTCGCGGCCTCGCGCGGCATCCCCGCGCACTACATCGAGAGCGCCGCCCGCGTGCTCGGCCCGTCGATGACCGGTCGGATCCTCGCCCGGGTCCCCGCCGTCTCGACCTACACCCAGTACCGCTCCTGGGCCGACGACCGCTGGAGCTTCGGCGGCTCGATCTTCGACACCTACCGCGTCGAGGACGTCGTCCCGCAGCCGATCCGCCGCGCCGTGGTCTCGGTCGGCACGCAGGACGGCTACCCGTTCCCCCGCTTCTTCGCCGCGCTCGCGCCGCTGCTCGAGGGCGTGGAGGTGCTCTGGCAGACCGGAGCGAACGACGTCTCCGGGCTCGGGATCGACGGCCGCCACTCCGTGCCGCACGACGAGCTCAACGCCGCGATGAAGGCGGCCGACGTCGTCATCGCGCACGGGGGAGTGGGCACCGCGCTCAGCGCCATCGAGCAGGGCCGGGTGCCGATCCTGGTTCCGCGCCGCGCCTCGTTCGGCGAGCACGTCGACGACCACCAGGTGCAGATCGCCACCCGCCTGGCCGACTCCGGCCTCGCGGTCACCGTCGACATCGAGGGCCTCTCCCGCGAGACGCTCGAACTCGCCGCGGCGAGGCGGGTCGTCTCCGCCGATTCCGCCGTGCCCTTCGTGGTGCACGAGACGGCCGAGAAGTCCTCGGGCCTCTCCCGCCGTCTCTTCCCCTCCTCCCGCTGATCCCCGCCCGAGCGACCAGACGTGATGAGAACGACATCCACGCGTCATCCGCGGCCCGTACACTCTCGAATGGGTTGGGGGGCCGGACGTCACTTCATGTGCGTCGAATTCGGAATGGTCGGCCGACTCGACACTGATGGCGAAAGCTCCGAAGGATTCTCGATATGACTGACACCCCGCGCGGCCTCTCGCGCCGCCTCCTGCTCGCCGCCTCCGCTGTCGGAGCCGCCGCGACCGCCTCCGCGCTGGTGGCGACCCCGGCGCTCGCTGCGCCGAACTACAGCGTGATCCCGAGGCTCCCGGGCGAGGTCTCGCGCCTCGACACCAAGTTCTCGAAGAGCGGCAACAAGCCCTACGAGATCATCGATGTGAAGATCGGCAGCGACTCCACCCGCCTCTTCGTCCCGCACTCGGCGAAGCCGAAATCAGGCTCCTCGGTGCCGGTCGCCTGGTTCTACCACGCCAGCGGCAGCAGCTTCAGGGCCCTCGACAAGGCCTACTTCTACTCGGCCGATCCGCTCGTCGACCTGGGCTTCGTCAGCATCTGCCCGGACTTCGGCGGCCCGAGCAACTACACCAACCCCACGGCGCTCGCCGTGCAGACGGCCGCCACAGCCTGGGTGCAGAGCCTCTGGAACGTCCGCGGGAGCTTCCTCCGCTCGAACTCCGGCGGCGGCGCGATGATGTGCTGGGCCTACGCGAAGAAGATGGTGCCGAACATCTACGGGGCCTACCACGCCAGCAGCGTCTTCGACGTCGAGGACCTCGCGGCGCGCGACGACAGCCAGCCGAACCGCGTCCTCGCGGTGTACGGCGGAGACCGGGCGCTGATGCGCGCGACCAACCCCGCCCGGCTGCCGCAGTCCGCATGGCAGGGCATGCGTCTGCGCGTCAGCGCCGGCACGGCCGACCAGCTCGCTCCTGCCGAGCTGCACGGCGGACGCCTCCGCCGCCTCGCGCTCCCCGTCGCCAAGGAGGCGACGATCGCCTACCACAACAGCGCCGGCTACGAGGGCGGCCATGTCGTCCCGGACTTCACCAACAAGGACTCGGTCGGGACCTTCCGCCGCTGGCTCCAGGAGGGCCCCGCCTGATCCGCGGCAGGACCGACGCGACCCCTCCTCCCCGGGGGTCGGCGCCAGGGTCGAGCAGTGGAGGAGGAGGGCACGGCATCGCAGGCGTCCCAGCCGCCGAGAGGCGGCTCGCGAGGGCATCGCGATCCTCATCGAGGCCGACGGGACCACTCCCGTGAGCGCCGCACCGCCCGCCCCCTCCTCCACCACTCCGCTCCGACGCCAGAAGGACTCCCTGACGTGATCGACATCCTCCCGCGACGACTCCTCGTCGGCGCGCTCTTCTCGGTCGCCCTGGTGATCGTCCTCGGGATGGGGTACATCTTCTCGACCCGGGAGCCGGCCACCGGCCTCCTGGTGATCGCCGCCGGAGTCGGCGGCATCGTCGGGGCCTGGGTGCTGCTGCGGGTCCCCGCGCACTGGCTGCCGGCGATGGCGCTCGCGTTCTTCGCGCTCGTCCCGACGCCGCTGACCCCCTCGACCCTGACGTTCCGCATGACGCTCTGGGCCGTCATCCTCGTGATCTGGGCGATCCGGCGCGGGCTCGCTCCCGAGCTGTGGCGCGCCCCCGTCAAGGCGTGGACCCGCGAGCTCGTGCTCTCCCCGTGGCGGGCCGTGGTGATCCTCGCGTTCATCGCCCTCATGCTCTGGTCGGCCCTGGCGACGGTGCGCAGCTCCTACGCGACCGAGGGCGTCTCGTGGATGTTCAGCTTCGCGATCTGCGTGGGCGTGCCGATGCTCGTCTTCGACGCCCAGCGCGAGGCCGTGCTGCTGCGCAAGACGTGGGTGATCCTCTCGGGGCTGCTCGCCCTCTACGCCGCCCTCGAGCTGGTCGCGCAGAGCTCCCCGATCCTCGGTGCCGTCTACGGCGCCCTCGGCTACGAGCAGGACCAGCACTGGTCGCTCTACCGCGCCGAGATCACCTTCGGCCACCCGCTGCTCGCCGGCACCTTCCTCACGGTGGGCGCCGGTCTCGCGTTCGGCTCCTGGCTCCAGGGCTCCCGCAAGTCGGACCTGCTGCTGGGCATCCTGGCCTCGGGCGGCGTCGTCGCGACCGTCTCGCGCGGACCGATGGCGGCCATCGCCGTCGCGGTCATCGTCGCGCTCGTCGCCGTGGGCTTCCTCAACCCGAACCGCTCGCTGCTCCGGCCCGGCTCGATCCTGATCGCCGGGCTCGTCGCGGGTGTCGGAGTCCTGAACTTCGAGCCCGTCACCGCCCGCAACAACAACCTCGACGCCTCCATCTCGGCCGGCGCCCGCGACCTCGCGGTGACCGTGTCGCTGAAGGCGGCCGAGCTCACGCACTGGCTCGGCTCCGGAGCGGCGACGTCCGGCATCAGCGGCAGGCGGTTCTCGGACGTCGTCATCGAGAACTCGTTCCTGCAGCTGCTGATCAGCGTCGGCATCCCCGGCCTGCTGCTCTTTGTGATCATGGTGGCCGCGATGTTCGGCGCCACGCTCAGCCGTCGCGACGTCGGTCCTGCGGCGGGCCTGCTCGGCTTCATGGTCTGCCTCGCCGGCTACAACGCCATCGACGCGGTCCGCCCCAGCCACCTGCTCCTGGGATTCCTCGTCATCATCTGCCTCAACCCGGTGCACGTCCCCGACTTCTCGAAGGGCATCCGGATGCGCCAGCCCCTCGGGGCGAGGATCTTCGACGCGCCGATGGCCGTCGGGATGCGGGGCGAGCGATGAGCCGCCTCGCCCGCAGGAACGACTCGTCGCCGGCCGCGCTCGTCGTCCAGCAGTCGCTCGCGCCGCCGGACTCGACCACGCAGTACGTCGACTCGATCGTCGACGGCCTGGCGCCCGGCGTCGAGCTGCTGTTCTTCTCCTGGCGCAGCGCCCTGCTCGCCGACTACGACGTGCTGCACGTGCACTGGCCCGAGCTGATGATCCGCGGCCGCAGCCCGCTGCACCGCTTCCTCCGCCGCCGCGCCCTCGACGTGCTGCTGGTGCGCCTCGCGCTCCAGCGCATCCCGCTCGTGCGGACGGTGCACAACCTGCACCCGCACGAGCTCGGTCCCGCCGCCGAGCGCCGCTCGCTGGCCCGGGTCGACCGCGCGACCGACCTGTTCGTCCGCCTGAACCCGACGACCGTCGCTCCCGGCCGGGCGCCCGCCGTCACCGTGCTGCACGGCCACTACCGCGACCAGTTCGCGCAGCACCCGCTGCCCGAGCGCGAGCACGGCCGCGTCCTCTACTTCGGCATCATCCGCCCGTACAAGGGCGTCGTCGAGCTGATGGACGTGTTCCGCGGCGTGGAGGACGACTCCCTCTCCCTGCACGTGGTCGGCAGCCCCAGCACGGGCCAGCGCGAGCTGGTCGAGGAGCGGGCCGCCCGCGACACCCGGGTGCGCACCACGCTCCGCCGGGTCGACGACGCCGAGATGGTCGACGAGATCGGCCGGGCCGAGCTGATCGTCCTTCCCTACCGCGAGATGCACAACTCCGGCTCGATCCTGGTCGCCCTGTCGCTCGGCCGGCCGATCCTGGTGCCTCGCACGCCCACCAACACGGCCCTGGCCGAGGAGGTCGGCAGCGACTGGGTGATCGAGTACGACGGCGAGCTCACCCCCGAGCTGATCACCGCCGCTCTCGAGCGCACGCGCACCCGGCCGCCGGAGGGGCTCCCCGCCCTCTCCGGTCGGGACTGGGACGTGCTCGGACTCCAGCTCAAGAAGGCCTACGAGGGCGCGATCGCCACCAAGAAGGGCTCGACCCGATGACCGGGACCACGCAGAAGCCGTCACCGAGCCTCAGCCGCTCGGCGAGCCGCGGCGCCGCCGTCACCATCGGCGGGCAGGCGATCCGCATCGCCGTCCAGCTGGGCGGCATCGTCATCCTCGCGCGCCTGCTCTCGCCGGCCGACTACGGCCTGCTCGCGATGGTCACGGCGATCATCGGCATCGGCGAGATCTTCCGCGACTTCGGCCTCTCCTCCGCCGCCATCCAGGCGAAGGAGATCACGCCGGGCCAGAAGAGCAACCTGTTCTGGATGAACTCGGGCATCGGCCTCACCCTCACCCTGGTGGTCATCGCGGCCTCCTGGCCGATCGCCGCCCTCTACGGCGACGACCGGCTCCAGCTGCTGACCGTCGTGCTCTCCTCGACGTTCCTCCTCAACGGAATCTCGACGCAGTTCCGCGCCGACCTCGCCCGTCACCTCCGCTTCGTGAAGATCACCCTGGTCGACATCGTCGCCCAGGTGCTGGGCCTCGTGGTCGGCGTGCTGATGGCGCTCGGCGGCGCCGGCTACTGGGCGCTGGCCGGGAGCCAGATCGTGCAGCCGCTCATCAGCGTGCTGATGCTGGTCTTCATCACGGGCTGGCGTCCCGGCCGCTACCGCCGCGGCGAGGCGATGGGCCACTTCCTCCGCTACGGAGGCGGGGTCTTCGCGACCCAGGCGCTGACCTACGTGAGCAAGAACGTCGACTCCGTCATCATCGGCGCGCGCTTCGGCCCGGTCGACCTCGGCCTCTACAACCGCGCGTTCCAGCTGATGATGCTGCCGCTGCAGCAGTTGAACTCTCCGGTGCAGCGCGTGGCACTGCCCGTGCTGTCCAAGCTGCAGGACGAGCGCGAGCGGTTCCGCACGTTCATCCTCTTCGGCCAGTCGGCGATGCTGACGGCGATGGGCCTCGTGCTCGCCGTCCTCGGCTCCCAGTCCGACTCGGTCATCCGGATCCTGGTGGGGGAGCGCTGGCTCGCCTCGGTCCCGATCTTCCAGATCCTGCTCGTGGCCGGGTTCTTCCAGGCCACGGCGTACTGCTCCAACTGGGTGTTCCTCGCCAAGGGTCTCGTGCGCCAGAGCGTCTGGTACAGCCTGGCGACCCGCCCGCTGATGGTCGTCCTGATCCTGCTCGGCTCCAACTGGGGAGTGACGGGCGTCGCGGTCGCGTACGCCGGCTCGCTCGCCCTCACCTGGCCGACCGCGCTGATCTGGATCGGCCGCACCTCCGATGCCCCCGTCCGCGAGATGTTCACCAACGGCCTCCGCAGCGGCATCACGTTCGGATCGATCACGGTGGGCGCCTCCTTCTCCACCGTCTGGATCGCCGCCGACCAGCCCGTCCTCCGCCTCCTCCTGGGCGGCGCCGCCGTCCTGGTCGGGGTCGGGCTCTGGATGCTGATCCTCCCCGCGTTCCGCCGCCAGATCCTCAGCCTCGCCGACCTGCGCCGCCACTTCCGCCGCAGCCGCCCGGCCGCCGCTCCGGCCCCGGCCACGGTCGACGCCATCAGCCCCACCGGCGACAGCGCGCTGGTCGACGGAGCCGTCACGGCCGGCATCCCCGACTCCGAGCGGCCTCCCGCCGCCGTTCCTCCCACCGAAAGAGATCGATGAAACTCAAGCTCGGCGTCGTCAAGTCCTGGAAGAAGGACTTCGTCACGACGACCCGCCTGCCCGCCCGACGCGACGCGGCGGTGCTCCGCGCCGCCCTCGCGGACCTCCGACCCGAGCCCGAGTCTCACCTCGTGATCGCCGCTCCCGGCAGCGGCAACATCGGCGACCAGGCCATGCTGGAGGCGTTCCTCGAGAACACCACCGGCTCCGTCGTGGTCGTCCAGCGCTACGCCGGCGACGTCGTGATCCCCGAGGAGCAGGCCGACCGGGTCGAGGTCGTCGAGCTCCCGCACCTGGTCTACGGAGTGGGCGACGCGCACGCCGCCGATCTCCGCGCCTACGCCGCGCTGATCCGCCGCGCCCGCTCGGTCTCGGTCGTCGGCGCCGACATGATGGACGGCAAGTACAGCCTCCGCGGCTCGGTCCGCCGCTCCCTGCTCGCGCAGGCCGCCGCCGAGGCAGGGGTGCCCACGCGCGTCCTCGGCTTCTCCTGGAACGCGGCGGCCCGCCTCGCCGCCCGCCGCTCCCTGATCGCCGCCTCCCGCGCCGGCGTCGTCCCGATGCTCCGCGACCCGCTCTCGGCGGAGCGCGCCCGGAGCATCGGCGTGCAGCGCGTCGAGGAGGTCACCGACATCGTCTTCTCGGCGCGCACCCGCGACCGCAGCTTCCGCGAGGATCTGGGACTGCCCGAGGGCGTCCCCTTCGCGCTCGTGAACGCGAGCGCCCTCGTCGCCGGCATGGTCGACCAGGTGCCGGAGTACGAGCGCATCGTCGACCGCCTGCGCGCGGCCGGCGTTCACGTCGTGCTCCTCCCGCACGTCTCCCGCCCCATCGGCGACGACAAGGTGGCCGTCCGCGCGGTCGCCGAGCGCGTGGGAACCGAGGGCGTCACCGTCGTCGACCGCGTGCTCATGCCCGCCGAGATCCGCGGCCTCGCCGAGGACGCCCTGCTGACCGTCACCGGGCGGATGCACCTCGCGATCATGTCGCTCTCGCTCGGCGTCCCCGCGATCACCCTCGCCACCCAGGGCAAGGTCGAGGGCATCATGCGCCTCATCGGCCTGCCGCAGCTGTGCGTCGAGCCGGTCCCCGGCTTCGCCGACCGCGTCCTCCCGGTGATCGACCGCATCCTCGCGGAGCCGGGCGACGGCGGCGTGCGCGCCACCATCGACTCGGCCATGCCCGAGGTGCGCCGCCTCTCGGCGCTCAACACCCGCGGCCTCGGCGCGGAGGTCGTGCGATGAGCGCGGCGCAGGAGAAGGGACCGCGCATGCGGATCATGTTCGTCGTCACGTCGCTGCACGGCGGCGGGGCCGAGTTCGTCGCCCGCACCTGGATGGGCTGGCTCCTCGAGCAGGGCCACCACGTCGACGTCGTCACCACCTCGGTGAAGGGCACCGACGAGTACCTCCCCGAGGGCGCGGTGCTGCACCGCATCGGCGAGGGCAAGGGCCACGTCGGCAAGGCGCGGATGCTCAAGGAGCTGTTCCGCCGCCGCACCCCCGATGTCGCGGTCGCCCTGCAGGGCTACCCGAACATCGTGCTCCTGGCCTCGGCGGAGATGACCGCGAAGGCGGACCGCCCGAAGACCATCGTGAGCGAGCGCAACCTCGTCTCGCTCGGCATCCCGGGCTTCTCGAAGACCCAGAAGGTGCAGCTCGGGCTCGCCAAGACGCTCTACCGCCGCGCCGACCACGTCATCGCGATCTCGCACCCCGTCGCGGGCGAGCTCGTCGCCGGTTTCGGCGTCTCGGGCGAGCGCTGCACCGTCGTGCCGAATCCGGCGACCGCCAAGGTCGACCGCTCCCGCCAGGTCTCGCGCACCCCCGGCACCGCGGCGGGCCTGCAGATCGTGCTGCCCTGCCGCCTCGTCGTCCAGAAGCGTCCCGAGCTCGCGATCCTCGCGGCCGAGGAGCTGGAGCGCCGCGGCATCCCCGCGAAGGTCGTCTCCTTCGGCGGCGGCCCGCTGCTCGGCAGCATGAAGGCGGAGGCGACCGCGCGCGGCGTGGACTTCCAGGACATGGGCTGGGTCGAGGACTGGTTCCACCACTTCGACGAGAACGCCGTCGTGCTGCTCCCGTCGCTGCGCGAGGGCTTCGGCAACGTGCTGGTCGAGGCGGCCGCCGCCGGCGTCCCCTCGGTCGCCGTGTCCGGGGCGCTCGGAGTCGCGGACGCGATCGTCCCGGGCCTGACCGGCGAGCTCGCGCTCACCCCCTCCGCCTCCGACCTCGCCGACGCGCTGATCCGCGCGAGCGAGCTCGAGATCACCGGCATCGACCGCTGGCTCGACCGCTTCTCGCTGGAGTCGAGCGGCCGCGACCTCGAGACGGTGCTCCGCCGGGTCGTGGGGCAGAAGTGACCCTCGTCTCGGTGGTGGTCCCGGCGCACCAGGAGGAGGCGCACCTCGCCTCGGCCCTGGAGCGCCTGCTGCGGCAGACCCACGCCGAGCTCGAGATCCTCGTGGTCGACGACGCCTCGACCGACGGGACCGAGGCGATCGGCCGCGCGTTCGCCGAGGAGCACGAACGGATCCGCTACCTCCGCCAGGACGAGAACCAGGGCGTCGCGGCCGCTCGCGAGCGCGCCGTCGGCGAGGCCGCCGGCGAATGGGTCTGGCTGGTCGACGCCGACGACGAGTGGCCGGAGACCGCGGTCGAGGCCATGCTCACCGCGGGGGAGGCGGGCCGCGCCGACGTGGTGGTCGCCCAGGCGGTCACGGTCGACGCCACCGGATCCACGCCCGTCGGCTCCCTGCGCGGCCCGCTCGCGCTCTCGGGCCGGGGCGCCTTCACCGCGCTCCTGGTAGGGGAGCTGACCGGGCACCTCTGGAACAAGCTGTTCCGCCGCGAGCTCTTCGACGGCATCGACTTCACTCGGATCCGCCAGCACTCGGACCAGGCGCAGGTCGCGCAGCTGCTCGCCGCGGCCGACGAGGTCGTCGTCGTCCCCGACTCCGTCTACGAGTACCGCCTCCGCTCGGGCTCGATCATCCGCTCGGGCGCGAAGCGCGCCGACTCGCTCGCCGGGCTCGCCGCCGTGATCGAGCGGACGGCCCGCGGGCTCGACCCGCGCATCCTCGACTCGCAGGACTACTCCTACTACCGCGCGCGCTTCTCCCTGCTCTCCCGCTTCAAGGACGCCACCTCGGGCGCACACAGCCCCGAGGAGGCCGACCGGCTCTGGCGGGCCGCGCACGACGAGGCGGGGCTCCGGCACCTGGTCGCGCTCGTGCGCCGGCGCGACCTCAAGCGCTCCGTCCTCTTCGGGCTCGCCGCCGCGGCGCCCGCGCTCTACCGTGCGGCGATGAGCGCCGGGAACGGACGCCGGTGACCGTCGTCTCCATGGTGAGCGGAGAGGCCGGAGTGCGCTTCCCGGCAATCGAGTCCTCGTCACTATTCAGCCGAATGTGCGGCGCGGACGATACACCCTTAGTCTTGATCCTCGGTCGCATTCTGCGACCGAGCCTGCGTCCTTCTCTGAGCCTTGTTCACCTCGGATGGAATTCACGAGCGGTACGACCGGGCACAAGGGGGAGAGAATGAAGTTGCTGAAGCCTGCGGGCGGGGCCCGACGCGAATGGGTGGATTTCGCCAAGGGTGCCGCCATCCTGATGGTCGTGTATTACCACACGTCGTTGTACCTCGGTGACATCGGGGTCGAGAACACTCTCGGCCGCATCAAGGTCGTGTTCGAGCTGTTCCCGATGCCCCTCTTCTTCCTGGTGTCCGGTCTCTTCGGCTCGCGCATCCGCACCTGGAGCTTCGGCGACCTCTGGCGCCGCAGGCTGTACCCGCTGCTCTGGCTCTACGTGGTGTGGTCCGTGATCCGCATGGCCTTCTACCTGGTCGTGCCGCTCGCGAACGGCGGACTCGGCGAGCTCCCCGCGACCGACCCGCTCAACCTGCTCCTGCTGTTCTTCTGGCCCAGCAGCAGCTACTGGTTCATCTACGGCCTCGTGCTCTTCACGCTCGGCGCGTGGCTCCTGCGCAAGGTCGATCACCGCGTGCAGGTCGCCCTCGCCGCGGTGATGGGGACGATGTTCACCACGGGTCTCCTCAACACGACCAACGTGGGCTGGAACCGCATCGGCGCCCTGTTCGTCTTCTTCCTGGTGGGCACGCTCTACTCGAAGAGGATCATCGACTTCGTCGAGCAGAAGGGGAGCCGCGCGTTCCTCTACGTCACTCCGGTCTTCGTCGTGCTGAGCGCGGTGCTCTTCCTCTTCCCGATCCGCTGGGTGCCGTTCCTCGCCCTCGCCGGCCAGATGGCCGCCGTCGCGATGGGCATCCTCGTGTCGCGGGCCCTCTCCCGAGTGCGATTCCTGAACTTCTTCACGATCTGCGGCGAGCGCAGCCTGCACATCTACCTGCTGCACCTCTACTTCATCGTGATCGCCATCACGATCCTGCGGGTGATCCTCCCCGAGGACCGCTCCGAGATCGGCGGCTTCGAGGTGCCGCTGCTGCTGGTCGTGATGGTGCTCGCGGTCGTCCTCTCGCTCTTCGTGACCCGCTACCTCTCGAAGGTCAAGTGGATCTACGTCCCCCCGGCCGCCCTCGGCGGCCCCGGCAAGCGGCGCAAGCCCGTGCCCGTCCCTGCGCGCGGCCCCGGAGTCGTCTCCGATCCCGTCGCGGTCCCGGCCGATGAGCCCGGCACCTCCCCCAGTTACGAGAAGAAGAGAGCGGAGTCCCACGAGTGAAGACGACACGAGCACGCAGAGCCGGAGTCCTGGCGGCCGTCGTGGCCGTCGCCCTCGGGCTGGCCGGCTGCTCCTCGCAGCCCGAGCCCGTCCGCACGCCCGACGGCTTCACGACGGAGAAGGCGATCGAGTACCGCTCGGTCGACGGCGTCTCGCTGAAGGCCGACGCCTGCCTCCCCACCGCGGGCGGCACCGACCGCCCCGCGCTGCTGATGCTGCACGGCGGAGGGTTCGTCGACGGCGCCCGCGACGAGGGCGGGATGACCGAGCTCTGCGAGTACTACGCCGAGCGCGGCTTCGTCTCGGTCTCCGTCGACTACCGCCTCCTCCAGGACAGCCGGTACCCCGGCCAGATCGAGGACGCGCAGGCCGCCGTGGAGTGGCTGCGCGAGCCCGCGCAGGTCACGCGCTTCGGCCTCGACCCCGCCCGCATCGGCGTGATGGGCAGCTCCGCCGGAGCGATCATCGGAGCGACCATGGGCACGCTCGGCGAGGGCTCCCTCACCGAGGGCTCGCGGGTCAAGGCGGTCGTCGCCTTCTCGGCGGTCGCCGACATGACCGAGACCGGGATGTCGCTGGGCACGCCGGTGCCCGAGGCGAAGGAGCAGATCCTCTCCTACCTGGACTGCGACGAGATCGACTCGACGACCTGCCCGCAGAGCATCCCCGCGTCGCCGATCACCTCGGTCGACTCCACGGACGCCCCGCAGATCTGGCTGACCTCCGAGGACGAGCTCGTCCCGGTCGAGCAGGCCGACGCGATGCAGGTCGCCCTGCAGGACGCCGGAGTGGCGTCCGAGGTCGGCGTGGACGGCTCCGGCCACCACGGGCTCCAGAACAACACCCCGAACAACAAGAAGGCGATCCTCGCCTTCCTGCAGGCCCACCTCTGATCCACCGCTCCCGCGCGAAACCTCGCGGCCGGGTCCGCGCAACGCGGACGACACATCACGACGCTACAGTCAGACCCCCTGCACTCCGGTGCAGTCGACGAAAGGGACACCACACACCATGACCTTGAACGGACTGTTCGCCGGCATCGGCCGGAGGTGGGTCTACATCGTCGCCTTCGCTCTGCTCGGCGCCGTGGCGGCCCTGGTACTCAACGCCGTCCTCCTCCCGCAGTACAAGGCGGACGCACGCGTGTACGTCGCGGTCTCCTCGTCCGGAGTCCTCTCGACCGCGGACCGGGTCGCGGCCAACAGCGCCGCCTCCCAGGCCACGGTCACCTCCGTCGCCCTCGGCACCTCGGACACCGTCCTGCAGGGCGTCATCGACGGCCTCGGCATCGACGAGCCCATCGAGGACTTCGCCAAGCGCGTGACCGTCCTCGCCGAGCCGGAGTCCGTGGTCATCACGATCTCGGCCACCGACCCCTCGCCCGAGCAGGCCGCGGTCATCGCCAACGCGGTCGCCGCCCAGCTCGACGCGGCCGTGAAGGGCGCCGATCCGGCGACCACCACGAACGGCGTCGCCGTCCCGCAGATCCAGCTCCAGGTGCTCAGCCAGGCGCTCCCGCCGGAGCTGCCGGTCACCGGTGGCATCCTCGTCCTGCTCGCGCTCGGCATCCTCGGCGGCGCCGTGGTCGGCGTGGGAGTGGCGATCGTGATGACCGCCCTCGACCGCCGCCTCCGCAGCGGCGACGACGTCCGCTCCGCGATCGACCGGCCGCTGCTGGGCATCGTCCCGGTCAAGGCCACCAAGCTCGACGAGATGCTGAACTCGACCGAGATCCCGGCCCGCTACTCGGCCGTGGCGTTCGAGCTCTCCGCCATCGCGCGCACCCGCTCGTACTCCTCCTTCGCGATCGCCCCGGCGTCCGAGAAGACCCCGCACACCGCCAGCGCGGTGCTGCTCGCCAAGGCGCTGGCCGTGCTCGGCTCGTCCGTCGTGATCGTGGACGGCACCGCCGAGGGCTCGGCTCTCGCTTCCGCCTCGGGCGGACGCCCGGGCCTGCGCGAGGTGCTCGCCGGAGCCGCCTCGCTCGACGACGCGATCATCAAGCGCTCGACCGACCGCGTCGACCTGCTCCCCGCGGGCGGCGCCCAGGCCGGTACGCCGATGCCGACCGACGCCCTCCGCGCGCTGGTCGAGGAGCTCGAGAAGGTCTACGACATCGTCCTGATCGTCACCGGCACCCTCGGCGCGACCGAGCAGTCGCCGACCTTCCGCGGCGTGGCCGACGGAGCCGTCCTCGTCCTGATCGAGGGCAAGGTCGACTCGCCCCAGGCCGCCGCCGACGTGCACTGGATCGAGACCGCCGGCACCCCCGTGGTCGGCGCGGTCGTCCTGGCCCGCCACAAGCTGCAGAAGGCCCCCGCGATCGTCTGATCGCGTCCTCGCACGATGCGGAAGAGCGCACCCCGGCCCCGGCCGCGGTGCGCTCTTCCGCATCCGGGGACTGCGCGGTGCCCGGCGGGGGCCCGGCTGCCCTCTCTCCGGGCCCAGCCGGCCCCTCCGACGCCTGGCCGGCACTCCAGCCCCCTCCACCCCTCCGCGAGCCCGTTCACTCCGCGAGCCCGCAGAACTCGCGGTACTCGCGCGCGACTCCGCCCACCTCCGCGGTCTCGGCAGGAGGCGGCGTCACCGTCCGGGCCCGCGGGCTCTCCGGGGCCCGGCCGACCGGTCCGTCCCTTTTCAGCGTCTCCAGCGCCCGCCGTGGCCTGATCACGTGCCTCACCGGCTCTCGGGAGCTCGCTCACCCCGCGAGTCCGCAGAAGTCGCCGTACTGGCGCGCGACTCCGCCGACTCCCGCGTGGTCGGCGGGAGGCGGGCAGACGCAGAACCGCCGCCGTCGAGGGGACGACGGCGGCGGTTCTGCGCGCGGGGAGCGGATCAGGTCACGGCGTGCAGGCCACGTTCCCGATCAGGTCCTTCCCGGAGTTGGAGCAGCTCAGCGTGTTGCCGCTGGTGGACCAGTTGGACGGCTGGTGGAGGTAGACCACCGCGTTGCTGGTCTTCAGCGCGAGGTTGCCGCTGATGGTGTTGTCGTTGCCCGAGCCGTCGGCGCGGGTGATCACCTGGTAGCCGTAGGTGGTGGTGCCCGCGGCGGAGTTGCCCGCGGCCAGCCAGCTGTTGCCCGAGACCAGGATCAGCGAGACGACGTCCGAGGCGAGCCGCGATCCGCCGAGGACCGTGTTCCCGATGATGTCGCCGTCGAGGGTGCCCTCCTTGGCCTCGATCGGCTCGGCGCCGGTGTCGCTGATCGCGTTGTCCACGACCGCGATGCGGGCCGTGCGGTCAGGGTTGCAGCTGTTGTACTCGCACCAGTTGCGGTCGGAGGTGCCGACGTAGACGCCCTCGCCGTACTTGGCGGAGACGAGGCCGGTGCGGCGGATGGTGCTGCCGACGATCAGGGAGTCGGTGGTCTGGCTGCGGAAGTGGACCGCCTCGTAGCCGATCTCGCTCACCGTCAGGCCGGCCATCTGGACGCCCTTGCTGGCGAGCACCTGGATGCCCTGGAAGGAGCTGCGGACCGAGAAGCCCACGAGGTGCACGTCGCTCACCGTGTTCAGGATGAGCGCGGTGCCGCTCGAGGTGGATCCGGAGGTGAGGACCGCGTTGGGCGAGCCGCAGATCCAGATCGAGCCGGGCTGGGCGGCGGTGCCGCGGAGGGCGAACTTGCCGGTGTAGACGCCGTCGGCCAGGCGGATGACGTCGCCGGAGGAGGGGTTGGTCAGGGCCGTGACGAGCTGCGCCGAGGTCGACACCGTCTTGGTGGCGGCGGGGCAGTCGAAGGCCGCGAGCAGCGAGGCGCGGGAGGCGAGGATGTCGGCCGAGGTGGTGGCCGACTCCTTCAGCCGCGAGTCGCGGCCGGCGTCGTCGGTCGCCGTGACGGTGTACGTGTAGGCGCGTCCCGCCTCGGCGGTCTCGTCGCGGTACTGGCGCACCGGGTCGGCGACGGTGCCGACGACCGTGTCGCCGGAGCCGTCCTCGTTCGAGCGGTGCACGTCGTACGAGACGACCCGCGAGCTGAAGGGCGCGTCCCAGGCGACGGTGTAGCCGTCGGTCAGGGGGGAGAGCTCCACGGCGTCGGTCGCGAGGCCGTCCTCGGCGAGGACGAACGCGTCGATGATCAGGTTCTTGTCGGTCGACTTGGAGTTCTTCGTCCCCGTGTAGGAGATGGTCACGGTGTGTGTGCCCTCGGCGAGGTCGGTCGTCTCGTAGACCGGCACCTGGTACTGCGCGGTCGAGCTGTAGCGGTCGACCTTGGTGACGGGTCCGCCGTCGACCGAGACCGCGGCGATGCCGGAGGAGGAGGTCTTCCGGCTGATCCAGCGCCACGACGTGCCGACGAAGGTGAACTTCACCGATCCGGCGGAGGTCAGGTACTTCATCCCGCCGCCGCTGTCGCCGCCCGCCATCGATCTCCACGAGCCGGTGTACTGCAGCGCGGGGTCGGTCTCCTGCACGAGGAGGCTGGTCGCTCCGGAAGGATCGAGCACGGGGCCGTCGTCCTCGCCGCCGCCGGTCTCGTCGGTCGGCTCCTCGGTGGCGGGAGTCGCGCGGGTGATGTCGAACGCGTCGATGACCAGGTTCTTGTCGCTCGCGGAGCTGTTGGCCGTGCCGCTCCAGGCGATCTTGACCGTGTGGACGGTGTCGGCGAGGTCCTTCTTCGTGAACACCGGGACCTGGTACGCCGTGGTCTTCGTGTACCGGTCGACCGAGGTGCTCGCGCCGTCGACCGTGACGGTGGCGATGCCGGCGGAGGCGGTGGTGCGGCTGACCCAGCTGAAGCCGGTGCCGCGGAAGCTGAACGAGACGGAGCCGGTGCTGTTGAGGAACTTGATCCCGCCGCCGCTGTCGCCGCCCGTCATCGTGCGCCACGAGCCGCTGTAGGTCAGCGAGGAGTTCGTCTCCTGGATCCGCGTGCTCTGCCCGGCGCCCGGGTCGAGAGTGGCCGCGGAGGCGGCGGGCGCCGTGAGGGGGGCGACCAGGATGCCGAGAGCGGCGATCAGAGCGGTGGTGAGGGAGAGGCGTGCGCGTCGTCGGCGAGGGCGGGTCGGGTCTGGCGTCGTCTGAGGATTCACGATCGGCTCCGGGTCTTCGAGGGGGCGTCGGGGGCGGTTCGAGGGGGCTGCTCAAGGGGGTGGTGCTGGTCCTCCCGACGCTATAGACGGGCCTTGCGACTGATGGCTGGATGAGACGGATTCAGGTTGTAGTACCCCATTCGGGCGTGGTGGTCGGGCTTATATCAGCGATTCCGCTGAAGGACTGGCGGACCGCCGCGCATGCGTGTATACGGAACGGTCACACGCGCTGTCGACGACGGATCGGAGGGCGGATGTCGGATCGGGACGGGACTCCGGGAATGCCCGTCCGCGGAATGGACGAGGGGGAGTGCTGCTCGGTCGAGGAACGGCGACCCTACCCGGCGATTCTGGACACGGCCCCGGGCCGGGCCGCTGGGCGAGAGAATTGACCGGGCGTTCACCGGGCCGACCCCTCGCCGAAACACTGCGATGATGGGCTCTCCACTGGTGATCGCCGTCGCACCCGCGTCGCGGATCACCCGCCGCGGGCGAGCGGCGGTCCCGACGAGAGGGAGGACGCGATGGACACGGCCACGACCGCGACCGGCGACCGCCCGTCCACCCCGCCGTCCCGGGAGCGCCCGAGACGCCCCCAGGTCCGCGCTCGCACCGTGATCGGACGGCTCCTGCTCGTCCCCCTCGTGGTGCTCGCCCTCTTCGGCGCCGGGATCCCGCTCTATGTCACGCCCCCGATCGACCCGATCCCTGAGCAGGCGGACGCGGTCTTCGTGCTGGGTCCCTCCACGAGGGCACGAGTCGAGTTCGCCCGCCGGATCATCACCTCCGGGGCGACGGACACGATGGTGCTCTCGGTCGGCCCCGGCGAGATGAACGCTCCCTACGAGGCCAAGAAGTACAAGAAGTGCAACGAGCCCGGCGGCGACGTCCTCTGCTACTCCGCCGACCCGCTCACGACCCAGGGAGAGGCCCGGCAGCTGCGCGACATGGCCGAGCAGTACGGCTGGGACCACGTCATCGTGATCACCAACGCCTCCCACCTCGTGCGCGCCGAGATGATCATCGAGCGCTGCTACTCCGGCGAGCTCTCGATGGTGCCCTCGGGCGAGCCGATGGGCCTGGACTACCTGGTGAACCAGTACGTCTACCAGACCGGCGCGTTCCTCAAGGCCTTCCTGGTCACCAACGGCTGTTGACGCGAGCACTCCTCCTCGAGCCGCCGAGCCCGCCTGCGCTAGTCTGCCCGGGGCGCCATCGGCCCCGAGCCCGCTCCTGCGGAGCCCGGCCGGCCCGGCCCACGACGGCAGCGCGGCAGGAGGATCGACCGGGGAGACCCGCGACGCTCCCCGCTCCGCACCGGTCACCCCCACGCGAACCCCTCCGAAAGGCCCGCCCGTGACACCTGCCCGATCGATCTTCGCCGTCGGCCGCGGCCAGTACGAGAACATCGGCGACATCATCCTGCGTCGCCAGCTCCTCGACTGGCTCCGCGAGTCGGGTCCGCTCCACGTCTACGTGGGCCACTCGCCGTGGGGCTACGACGACGGCCTGCGCCTGGGCCCGGACGACACGGTGTACCGCTCGCTCCTGCGCTGGTACGCGGCGCTCGCCCGCGAGGCCCTCGCCGGCCGGGCGAACTCGGTGTTCAAGCCGGGGGAGATCCAGCTGACCCTGATCGGGATGAAGGAGCACCTCGTGATGCTCCCGGGCATCGCCCTCGTGCGCCTCGGCGGCGGCCGCGTGATCCGCGCCGGCGTGGGCACCCGCAACTTCGCCCCGCTGCCCCGCGCGATCATGTGGCCCTCGATGGCGCTCTCGAGCTACACCCGCTGGCGCGACGACAAGACGGCCGGCTACATGCGCGTCGGCGCCGCCATGCCCGACCTCGGCTACGGCGAGGGCTCGAGCGACGCGGAGCTGACCGCGTTCGCCGCGCAGCCCGACGAGGAGCGGCGCGTTCTGGTCCTCTCCCTCCGCGAGGACCACGAGGTGGACGCCCGCCCCTACCCCGAGCAGGAGTGGCTGGCCGCGATCAAGGGCTTCGCCGAGCGCGAGGACCTCGACATCGTCGTGGTCACGCAGGTCGCCGTCGACGCCGAGCGCTCCCGCCGTCTCGCCGCCGACCTCGACGCGGACATCCTCGACTGGGATCCGGCGCACACCCACGACGAGCACGAGATCCTGCTGCGCGAGCTCTACCGCACGGCCCGCGTCGCGATGAGCGACCGGCTGCACGTGATCATCATGGCGTTCACCGAGGGCGCCGCCCCGGTGAGCCTGCAGATGGACGGATCGACGAAGGCCTCGCGCCACTTCGAGACCATCGGGATCCACGACGTCACGGTCGACATGTCCCGGACGACCCCGGCCGCCGGCGTCGAGACCTTCTCCGCCGTGGTCGCCCGCCGGAGCGAGCTGCTCGAGAAGCTGCTCGTCGCCCGCGGACGCCTCCGCGGCGTCCGCGACGACATCCAGGCGCTGCTCGCCGTGCCGCCCCGCAGCCGCCCGGCCGCCGCGGCAGCCCCTGCCGGCCCGAAGACGCGGGTGTACCACGTCGGCCGCAGCGGAGAGGTCCCCGGAGGCATGACGCAGGTCGTCAACGGGTACCTGCGCTGGCCGTTCGAGCGCTCGGACGTCCGGGTGATCTCCTCCCGCACCGCTCCGGGCGAGCACGTCGCCGCGGCCCGCCTGGCCGCCGGCGCCGCCGCCCGCATCGTCGCGATCGCGCGCCGGGAGCCCGGCGCCGTGATCGTCGTCCACCTCTCGGAGCGCGGCTCGTTCCTCCGCGAGGGGTCCCTCCTCCGCCTCGCGCACCGCCTGGGCCTGCGCACGGTCGCCCACCTGCACGGCAGCGAGTTCGCCGCCTTCACCGCCGCGCACCCGCGCCTGGTGAAGGACGTGCTGCGCAGCGCGGACGAGATCATCTCGCTCTCGGAGGAGACCTCGGCGATCTGCCGCCGCTACGTCCCCGCCGAGCGCGTGCACCTCGTACCCAACGCGCTCGAGCAGGGCACCCCGCGCGAGAAGACCCGCACCGTCGTCTTCGGCGGCGTCGTCAGCCACCGCAAGGGCGTCGACGTGCTGCAGAAGGCGTGGGCGCAGGTCGAGGGCAAGGAGGGCTGGCGCCTGCTGGTCGCCGGTCCGATCCGCGAGCCGGAGGTCGTCGACCGCGGCGTCCCGGGGATCGAGTTCCTCGGCTCGCTCGAGAACGCCCGCCTGCTCGCCCTGCTCGACGAGGCGTCCATCGCCGTCCTGCCCTCGCGCGACGAGGCGATGCCGATCTTCATCCTCGAGGCACTCGCCCGCGACGCGGCCGTCGTCTCGACCGCGGTCGGCGGCATCCCCGAGGTCCTCGGCGACGGCTGCGGCCGCGTGGTCGCGCCCGGAGACGTGGAGGGCCTCGCCGCCGCGCTGACCGAGCTCATCACCGACGAGGACGCCCGGGCCGAGGTCGTCGAGAAGGCCGGGGCGCGCTTCCGTGAGCGCTTCTCCGCCGACGCCGTGTTCCCGCGGGTGGAGGAGGTCTGGCTCGGCTGAGCCGCCTGCGACTTCGCCCCGGATCGCGCCCCCGGCCCCGCTCCGGGCCTGGGCGGAGCCGCGGGAGCGTAAAATCGCTGGAGTCCGCGTCGCCGTGCCGTCGCGCGCCCAGCCGTCCGCTCCCGGACGCCTTCTCCCTCCATCCCAGAGAGGCTCGACCGTGGCCATCGCCGCCGACTCCGACCGCCGCCTGTGGACCCTGCCCCTCGCGCGCGCCGTGATCGCGGCGGTCGCCGGCTGCGTCGTCACCTTCTCGCCCGACCACGGGCCCGCCTTCGGCCTCGCCGTCTTCGGCGGCTTCGCGATCGCGACCGGCGCCGTCTCGCTCGCCCTCGGGCTCCGCAGCTGGAGCGGCCGGGCCCGCCCGCTCGCCGTCGGCTCCGCGGTGCTCACCCTGGTCGCCGGAGTCGCGGCGCTCGTCGCACTGCCGGTCGCCAACCTGCTCTCCTTCGTCGCCCTCGTCGCCGGCTGGGCGCTGCTCTCCGGCTTCCTCGAGTTCTCGAGCGGCCGCCGCGGTCAGGGCCTCGCCGCCCGCGACTCCGTGATCGTCGGCGTCGGCACGATGCTCCTCGGCGCCGCCTTCGGACTCCTCCCGCCCCACCCCGTCGTCACCGTCGGCCTCCTCGGCGCCTACGCCGTGATGGTCGCCGTCTTCCTCGCCATCGCGGCGTTCTCGCTCAAATGGGCCGCCGGCGCCGACGCAGCCACCGGACACGATCCCGTCGCCCCCACGACACCGACCTCCGGAGGAGACCGATGACCGCCGAAGGCCAGCAGCCCGACCCCGCCTCTCCCGCCGACCGCGCCTCGGCGGCCGACGCCGCCCCGGCGCGCGACCCCGGCGAGTTCACGCCCCGCACGTTCCAGCCGACCCGTAAGGACCGCCTGCGCCCGCTCGAGCTCATCGGCTTCTCCGCGGTGATGGCGGCCTTCGTCGGCCTGGTCGTCATGCTCTCGACCCGCGAGCCGGTCGTCGCGCTCATCTCGTTCGGCGTCGCCTTCATCGTCGTGCTCGTCGCGATCGCCATGTTCTCGCTGACCTTCAAGCCGGACGAGGCCGAGATCGCGGACATCGACGAGCAGGACTCCGCACACTAGGCGAGGGACGGCTCCGCCGCTCCCAGTCGGCCGGGAGCACGCCGCGCGGGCGGATAGTCCCTTCCGCCGCGCATGCTGATGGAGCAGCCCGGAGGGCGTCTCGAGATCCCGCCTGCGCATGCGGGCGCCGCTTCCGCGTCGGTGGTCGCGCGTAGCGTGCGGAGG
Source organism: Rathayibacter sp. AY1E6 (assembly GCF_002931115.1). Lineage (NCBI taxonomy): Bacteria > Bacillati > Actinomycetota > Actinomycetes > Micrococcales > Microbacteriaceae > Rathayibacter > Rathayibacter sp. AY1E6. Next base: position 87,744 of record NZ_PSVK01000010.1, read on the forward strand.
GTGGCGGAGGCGATCGGGCGGTGGTGGCAGCGGCGGCGGTTCTCGCGCGGCGCCGACGTCCCCTACGCGGTCGGCACCTACCGGGAGGCGTGGGCGTCCTACCCCGTCCTGGTGCGGCAGTACCGGCCCGAGTACAACGAGGGCATCGTGCTCAGCCAGATCCCGCCCGCGGCCGACGTGTACCTGTGCTGGCTCTGCGACGCCGGGCATGTCTTCGTCGCCACCCCCGAGGAGCAACGCCACCGTCCCGGCCGGGAGCGGCGCCGCTCCTCCTGGTGCCCCGACTGCGCCGAGCTCGCCTCGCCGCGCCTGCCCAGGGCCGCGCCGATGATCGGCGGCCGGCTCGCCGAGGTGCTCGCGCCGACGGCCGCCCCCGACGACGACTCCTTCGTCCTCCTGGCGCCACCCGCCGTGATCGCGCGAGGGCTCCCGACGTCCGTGTCACCCACCGGCCGCGGGTCCGCGTCACCCGCCGACCCGAGCGGATCCGCGCGCGCCGCGTCGTCGACTCCTCCGTCCGCTCGATCCACCCCTCCAGCTGCCGCCGCTCGGGCCGCGCTCCCGCCCGCCCCTCGTACCGCCGCCTCCGCCGTTCCGGCCGCGGTCCTTCCGCCGGGTGGGAGGTGGTGCGCATCCGCACGGGGAAGCTGCTGCCGCTCGGCCCCCACGACCTGGTCGCCACGGGAGTCACGGCCGCGCTGGCGGACCGTCTGGTCGACCGGCTCCGCGATGTCCGTGGTCCGCTGCTCGTCGACGCCTGGGGGCGCTGAGCGCGTCGTGCGGCGGCTGCGGGACGGTCCTCGGGGGACCCGTCCCCGGCGCGCCCTCCCCGGCGCTCCGTCCCGGTGTCCGGCTCGGCGGAGCGGGACCCGTGGATGCAGTGCCGGCGAGCGGGAACCGTCGAGTGGGAGCCGGCGAGTCGGAGCGGTCGAGTCGTCGCCGCCGGCTCGCAGCCGACGCGTCAGAGCCGCAGGGCCAGCGCCTCGCTGCGCCAGCGGCGGTGCAGGGCCCAGGGGTCGGGCTCCCCGGCGCGCACGGTCTCGATGTGGGCGTCGAGCGCGGGGCTGCGCGCGAACCACTCGGTGCGCTCCAGGCGCTCGTCGGCGAACTGGGCGTGCCGGTGCTGCTCGAGTGCTCGCCCGCCGCGCTCGAACGCGAGGAGCTCCTCGTGCCGGAGCCGGTGGAGGCGCTGCCGGGGATTGCCGCTGGTGCCGATCTTGATCCGCTCGCCGAAGCGGATGTAGTAGACGACGTCGACCCGGGGCGGCGGGAGCTCGCCGTCGGGAGCATCGCCGAGCCGCCACTCGCAGGCGGCGCAGAGCCAGGCGGAGGGGAGCCGGACGCCCAGGCGGGACCCGCACGCCGCGCACGGCGAGGGCAGGGCGTCGATCACGCCGTCCTCGCGGGCGACCCAGTCGTGCGCGAGCCCGAGGTGCGCCGCGCAGAGCGCGAGGGGGGCGCCCGTCTCGGCCGAGGAGGCGCACCCTCCGATCGCGCACGCTGACATGCCGCCGACGCTAGGTGCGACCCCCGACATCGCTCCGTCGTCGACCGCGCCGCCGCGAGCACGCAGGAGTCGGAGTGCTCGCGCTCGAGGACGGCGGCATCCGCGCGATCGCGGCCCGGCGGATCAGCTCAGGCGGTCGACCAGCGACGAGGCGAGGCCCGTGTAGCCGCCCGGCGTCAGCGCCAGCAGGCGCTCCTTCGCCGCGTCGCCGATGTCGAGACCCTGCACGAAGACGGCGAGGTCGTCGGCACCGAGGCGCTTGCCGCGGGTCAGCTCCTTCAGCAGCGCGTACGGGTCGGTGATCGAGGAGCGGCCGGCCGCCACCTCCGCACGGATCACGGTCTGGATCGCCTCGGCCAGCACCTCCCAGTTGCCATCGAGGTCGGCGGCGAGGGCGGTCGGGTCGAGGTCGATCTCGAGCAGGCCGCGGGCGATGTTGTCGAGGGCGAGGAGGGAGTGGCCGAACGCGACGCCGATGTTGCGCTGCGTGGTCGAGTCGGTGAGGTCGCGCTGGAGGCGCGAGGTGACCAGGGTCTGCGCGAGCGAGTCGAGCAGGGCGCTGGAGAGCTCCAGGTTCGCCTCGGCGTTCTCGAAGCGGATCGGGTTGATCTTGTGCGGCATCGTGGACGAGCCGGTCGCCCCGGCCTGGGGGATCTGCCGGAAGTAGCCGAGCGAGATGTAGGTCCAGACATCGGTGCAGATGTTGTGCAGGATGCGGTTCGCGTGCGCGGCCCTGCCGTAGAGCTCGGCCTGCCAGTCGTGCGACTCGATCTGGGTGGTCAGCGGGTTGAAGACGAGGCCGAGGGAGGTGACGAACTCCTCCGCGAGGGCGGGCCAGTCGGTGCCGGGGTCGGCGGCGAGGTGCGCGGCGAACGTGCCCGTCGCTCCGCTGAACTTGCCCAGGTACTCCGTCGCCTCGATCTGCGCGACGACCCGCTCGAGCCGGTACGCGTAGACGGCGAACTCCTTGCCCATCGTGGTCGGGGTCGCGGGCTGGCCGTGGGTGCGGCTGAGCATCGACTCGTCGCGGTAGCGGACGGCCAGCTCCCGGAGCGACGCGACGACCGAGCGCAGCTTCGGCAGCCAGATCTCGCCGACGGCCTGGCGGACCACGATCGCGTAGGAGAGGTTGTTGATGTCCTCGCTGGTGGCGGCGAAGTGGGTGAGCTCGGCGATGCGCTGCAGTCCCAGCTCCTCGAGCCACTGGCGGACGAGGTACTCCACGGCCTTCACGTCGTGGCGGGTGCGGGCCTCGAGGGCGGCCAGCTCGTCGATCTCGGGCTGGCCGAAGTCGCGGGCGCGGCGGCGCAGCTCCTCGGCGGTCGCCGCGTCGACGGGCTCGGAGCCGAAGAGGCGGCGGTCGGTCAGCGCCAGCAGCCACTCGACCTCGACGTGCACCCGCGCGCGGTTCAGCCCCGCCTCCGAGAGGTACTCGCCGAGCGACGAGACGGCACCGCTGTAGCGGCCGTCGAGGGGGCTCAGCGGCTGGGTGGGGAGCGAGGTCATGCGGTGGTGCCTTCCGGTTCTCAGGTGTCCTGCGCGAGGGCGGCGCGCGCGTCGGTGGAGTCGGGGCGGACCGAGCGGTTGCCGCGCAGTCCTGGTTCGATCTGGGCGAAGAGGGCCCGGCAGGCGCGCTCGATGAGCGCGAGCACCGAGTCGAACGCCGCCGCATCGGAATAGTAGGGGTCGGGGACGTCGCCCTGCGGGGAGAGGCCGGGCTCGAAGTCGAGCAGGCGGCGGATCTTCTGCCGGTCGACCTCGGTGCGCGCCCAGGAGCGCAGCGCGCGCTCGTGCCCGTGGTCGAGCGCGACGACCAGGTCGAACTCGGAGAAGCGGGACGGGTCGAAGAGCTGGGCGCGGTGGCGGCCCCCGTCGAAGCCGTGCCGCTCCAGCGCCGCGAGGGCGCGGCTGTCGGCGTGCTCGCCGAGGTGCCACTCGCCGGTGCCGGCCGAGCTGATCTCGATCGCGGAGCCGAGCCCCGCCTGCTCCGCCAGGGAGCGCAGCACCACCTCGGCCATCGGCGACCGGCAGATGTTGCCGGTGCAGACGAAGCACACGGCGAAGGCCGAGGGCGCAGGGGAGTCGGGGGTCACCCGCCCATCATGGCGCACCGTGGCTCCTCCACAGCAGGCCGATCGCGGCCGTCGTCCACCGATGGCGCGCGACGCCTCCCGGGCGGCGGCGGCGTGGCCGATGCTGACTGCCGAGCCCGCGGTGTCAGCCCTGACGGCGGCGGAGGAAGGGGCGCAGGAGGAGGCCGATGAACCAGTTCACCAGGGCGAGCACGAGGGCGCCGAGCACGCCCCACCAGAAGCCGTCCACGACGAGGCCGAAGCCGAAGAGGCCGCTGATCCAGGCGGTCAGCAGCAGCAGGAGGCCGTTGACGAGGAACGAGACCAGGCCGAGCGTCAGCACGTACAGGGGGAACGCGACCACCCGCACCACCCCGCCGACGACGGCGTTGACGACGCCGAAGATCACCGCCACCAGCAGGTACGTGAGGACCGCCGCTGCGGGGCCCTCCTCGTACGGGTCCACGCGCACGCCCGCCACGACCAGGGTCGTGAGCCAGATCGCGACGGCGTTGGTCAGGAGGCCGAGGAGGAGTCTGCTCATGCCTCCACTATCCCCGCAGGCGGGGCGGGCCGCGAGCCGGGGCTCAGGTGAGGGGCCCGCCGATGGTCGGCTCGGGCGCAGGAGTGCAGAGGCGGGGGTCGTCGGCGCAGGTCCGCGGAGGGAGCACCGCGGTGGGCTCGGGCTGCGGCAGGGGCTCCGCCGTCGGCTGCGGGGCCTCGGTCGGCTCGGGGGCGGGCGCGGGAGCCGGCTCCGGGACGAGCGGCTCGCGCGCCTCGATCACGGCGACGGCCAGCGGAGCGACCGCGGCTCCCGAGGCGAGAGCGCTCCGGAGCTGCTCGACCGCGTCGGTCAGCACCGCCCGCCGGGACGTCGATCCGCGACCGGAGGCGAGGGTCGACGTGGCGAGGCCGAGCACGCGCTCGGCCAGCGCCGTCCGCTGCTCCCCGGCCGCGGTCGTCGCGGTGGTGATGGCGTCGGCCGAGACTCCCTCGAGCGCTGCGTTCAGGGATCCGATCGCCACCAGCAGATCGGTGCGGGCCGCGCCCGCGACGGTGCCGTCGGTCGCGGTGAGGAGCGCGAGCGAGTCGTCCCGCAGCGCGAGGCCGGCCTCGCGCGCGGCGGTGTAGGCCGGGGGAGCGGCGACGTCGATGGACGTCTCGCGGAGAGTCGGGGTCGCCTGCGTGCCCTCCGCGGAGGGCGTGCATCCGGTGAGCGCGCCGGCGGCGACGAGCAGGGCGATCGCGGCCGTGGCGCCCCGGAGGAGCGGGCGCGCACCCCCGCGCCGCTCGGCTCGCCCTCGACTCCGCATCACTGCACCCTAATCGGGGGACGGCCGCCGTGGGCGCCGGTCAGTGGGGCGGTTCGCGCATCCGAGACCCGGGTCGGCCGCACCTCCGGGCCGCACCGGCGGCGCTCGACCGGTGGGAAGGGGGCCCGGCGCACACCCGTCGAGGGCGGGGGACGGCGCGCGCGGAACGGCGGGGCGCCCGCCGCCGCGCCGCCTAGCATGGGGCGGGTGACCGACCAGCAGGAGCCTCCCGTCCGCCTCCGCCCCGAGATCCTGGCGCTCCCCGCCTACAAGCAGGGCCGCGCGGCCGCCGCCGACGCCTTCAAGCTCTCCTCCAACGAGAACCCGTTCGACCCGCTGCCCTCCGTGCTCGCGCGGGTCCGCGAGGTGGACGACTTCAACCGGTACCCGGACGCGGCGGCGACCGCCCTGCGCACAGCGCTCGCCGCGGAGTACGGCGTCCCGATCGAGGAGGTGATCGTCGGAGCCGGCTCCGTCGCGGTCATCGCCCAGCTGATCACCGCGGCGGCGGGCCCGGGCGACGAGGTCGTCTACGCCTGGCGCTCGTTCGAGGCCTACCCCTCGCTCGTCACGACCGCGGGCGCCACCAGCGTGCGCGTGCCGCTCCGCGCCGACGACACCCACGACCTCGACGCCATGGCCCAGGCCGTCACCGAGCGCACCCGCCTGCTGATCGTCTGCAGCCCCAACAACCCCACCGGCACCGTCGCCACCGCCGACGACGTCGAGGCGCTCCTCGAGCGCGTCCCGGGAGACGTCCTCGTGCTCCTCGACGAGGCCTACGCAGAGTTCGTCGACGACGAGCGGGCCGTGGACGGCACCCGCCTTCTCGGCCGCTACCCGAACCTCGTGATCGCCCGCACCTTCTCCAAGGCGTACGGCCTGGCCGGCCTCCGCGTCGGCTACGCGATCGGCCACGCGCGGATCCTCGACGCCGCCCGCTCCACCGCCATCCCGCTCTCGGTCACCCGGTTCGCCGAGACAGCGGCGGTCGCCTCCCTCGAGCACCGCGAGGAGCTCCTCGAGCGCGTCCACCGCATCACCCGCCTCCGCGACGACCTCTGGCGGGCGCTGCTCGACCAGGGCTGGACGATCCCGGAGTCGCAGGCGAACTTCCTCTGGTTCGACACCCGCGAGGACACGGCGCGGGCCGCCGAGGTCTTCGAGCGCGCCGGAGTCGTGGTCCGCGCGTTCCCGCCGGAGGGGATCCGCGTCTCCGTCGGCGAGGCGCGCTCTGTCGACAAGCTCCTCAGCGCGGCGGCCGAGATTGTGGCTTCCCTCCCCGAGGGCCACCCCGCGAGACGGATAGGTTAGTCGGGTGGTAGCCACCAGCACGGAGTCGCCGACTGTCCAGTTCCTCTCCGCGGACGGGCGGTTCTCGCCGACCCCCGCGGCCGAGCAGTACGCCTCCTACCTCGACGGGGTGGACGAGGCGCAGCACCGCTCCTTCTACCGCGAGATGGCGGTGGTCCGCCGCTTCGACACCGAGGCCGCGAACCTGCAGCGCCAGGGCCAGCTCGGACTGTGGGTCCCGAGCCACGGGCAGGAGGCGGCGCAGGTCGGCTCCGCGTTCGCGATGCGCCCGCAGGACCACGTGTTCCCCTCCTACCGCGAGCACGTCGTCGGCAAGATCCGCGGCATCGACCTGCTCGGCGTCCTCGCGCTCCTGCGCGGCACGACGCACGGCGGCTGGGACCCGACCGACCCGACGAACGGGAACTTCCACCTCTACACGCTGGTGCTCGGCTCGCAGGCCCTGCACGCGACCGGCTACGCGATGGGCCTCACCCTCGACGGAGCGACCGGCACGGGCGACCCCGAGAAGGACGCGGCCGTCGTCGTCTACTTCGGCGACGGCGCCTCCAGCCAGGGCGACGTCAGCGAGGCGATGGTCTTCGCCGCGAGCTACCAGGCTCCCGAGGTCTTCTTCCTCCAGAACAACCACTACGCGATCTCGGTCCCCGTGGCCACGCAGTCGCGCAGCCCCCTCTACCTCCGCTCCTCCGGCTTCGGCATCCCCGGCGTGCAGATCGACGGCAACGACGTGCTCGCGAGCTACGCGGTCACCGCCAAGCACCTGCAGGACGCGCGCTCCGGCGGCGGTCCCCAGTTCATCGAGGCGCTGACCTACCGGATCGGCGCGCACACCTCGAGCGACGACCCGACGAAGTACCGCACCGACGACGAGCTCGCCTCGTGGGTCGCGAAGGACCCGATCACCCGCTTCGCCGCGTTCCTGCGGAGCGAGGGCGTGGAGCAGTCCTTCTTCGACGAGGTCGACGAGGAGGCGAAGGACTTCGCGTCCGACATCCGCCGCCGCCTCCTCGCCCTCGAGGTCCCGCCCACGGGCGTCATGTTCGACCACGTCTACTCGGAGCCGCACGTGCTCGTCGAGGAGCAGAAGGCGTGGCTGCAGCGCTACGAAGAATCGTTCGGAGGAGAGTGATGACGATCGACACCAGCACGACGGCCGCGCAGCCGCCCCTCACCGGGTCGCAGCTCGAGTCCATGTCCATGGCCAAGGCGCTCAACGCCGGCCTCCGCCGAGCGATGACGCAGGACGACCGCGTCCTCCTGATGGGCGAGGACATCGGCCCCCTGGGCGGCGTCTTCCGCATCACCGAGGGCCTGCACGCCGAGTTCGGGGCGAAGCGCGTGCTCGACACGCCGCTCGCCGAGTCCGGCATCGTCGGCACCGCGATCGGGCTCGCGATGCGCGGCTTCCGCCCGGTCTGCGAGATCCAGTTCGACGGGTTCATCTACCCGGCGTTCGACCAGATCACCTCGCAGCTGGCCAAGATGACCAACCGCCACGAGGGCGCGATCACCATGCCCGTCGTCATCCGCGTGCCCTACGGCGGGCACATCGGAGCGGTCGAGCACCACCAGGAGAGCAACGAGGCGTACTTCGCGCACACCGCGGGCCTGCGCGCGGTCAGCCCGTCGACTCCCAACGACGCCTACTGGATGATCCAGGAGGCCATCGCCTCGGACGACCCCGTCATGTTCTTCGAGCCCAAGAGCCGCTACTGGCCCAAGGGCGACGTCGACCTCAGCGGGTCCGCCGCGCCGCTGCACGCCAGCCGCGTCGTCCGCCAGGGCACCGAGGTCACGCTGGTCGGCTGGGGCCCGATGGTCGCCGTCCTCCTCCAGGCCGCCGAGCTCGCGGGCGAGGAGGGCACGAGCGTCGAGGTCGTCGACCTGCGCTCGCTCTCCCCGATCGACTGGGAGCCGCTGCTCGCGTCGGTCCGCAGGACCGGCCGGCTCGTCGTCGCGCAGGAGGCGTCCGCGAACGTGAGCCTCGGCTCCGAGATCGCGGCGACCGTCACCGAGCGCGCCTTCTTCTCGCTGGAGGCGCCGGTCCTCCGGGTCGCCGGCTTCGACACCCCCTTCCCGCCCGCCAAGGTCGAGAAGCTCTTCCTCCCCGACGTCGACCGCGTGCTCGAGGCCGTCGACCGCTCGCTCGCGTACTGACGCGCGCGACATCCGCCCGCACGAGCCCACAGGAGTCCCCCCGATGACAGAGCAGTTCCTCCTCCCCGACGTCGGCGAGGGCCTCACCGAGGCCGAGATCGTGGCCTGGAAGGTCAAGGTCGGCGACGAGGTGGCCGTCAACCAGGTCCTCGTCGAGATCGAGACCGCCAAGTCGCTCGTCGAGCTCCCCTCGCCGTTCAGCGGCACCGTGGTCGACGTGCTCGTCGACGAGGGTCAGACGGTCGACGTCGGCACCGCGATCATCACCGTCCAGGCCGGTGCCGGCTCGATCGGCTCCGAGGTGCCCGCGATCCCGGCCCACCCCGCGCAGGCCGCCACTC
>NZ_PSVK01000011.1:0-93191 GCF_002931115.1 Rathayibacter sp. AY1E6
CCACCCGGACGCGCTGGATCGTGTTCAGGTCCATGCAGCGCCTCCGTCCCGCGCCCGTCGGGCGTCACACGGGTGGGGTTCACTGGGGGGAGACGCCCGACGGGCGCGGGACGGAGGCGCTGCATGGACCTGAACACGATCCAGCGCGTCCGGGTGGTGCGCGAGCGCTCCGAGCTGGCGGGCCGCGGGCCGCGCTCAGCGGTCATCGGAGGCGGCTCCTGGGTGTTCTCCCTCCCCCACGACCACCTCGACGAGCTCCTCGACCTGCAGGGATTCGCGTGGGAGCCGATCGTGCGCACGGACGCCGGGCTCTCGATCGCGGCGACCTGCACGCTCAGCGAGCTCGCCGCGATGCCCGACGCGGGCGACACCGCCCATCCGCTCTTCTTCCAGTGCTGCACGGCACTGCTCGGCTCCTTCAAGATCTGGAACGTCGCCACTGTCGGCGGCAACATCGCCAACGCCCTGCCCGCAGGACCGATGATCAGCCTCGCCGCCGCGCTCGACGCCACCGCCCTCGTCTGGCGGGCCGACGGCTCGGACGTCGCCGTGCCGGTCGCCGAGCTCGTGACCGGCAACATGACCACTTCCCTGGCCCAGGACGACGTCATCCGCTCGATCGAGATCCCGCTCTCCTCCCTCCGGGCGCGCACCGCGTTCCGCAAGACGGCGCTCTCCCCTCTCGGACGCTCCGGCGCCGTCGTCATCGGCCGCCTCGACACCGACGGCGCGCTCGTGCTCACGATCACCGCGGCGACCGTCCGGCCGGAGCGGCTCCGCTTCGCCGCCGTTCCCTCCTCGGCCGAGCTCGCCGCGGCCGTCGACGGCGTCGCGACCTGGTTCACCGACCCGCACGGAGCCGCCGACTGGCGCCACGCCGTCGTCCGCGTGCTCGCCGAGGAGATCCGCACCGAGCTGACCGGAGGCGCCCGATGAGGTTCACCGTCAACGGGGAGCCGGTCGACGCCTCCCCCCGCCCCGGCCAGGTGCTGCGCACCCTCCTCCGCGACCACGAGCACTTCGAGGTGAAGAAGGGGTGCGACGCCGGTGACTGCGGCGCCTGCTCCGTCCTCGTCGACGGGACGCCGTTCCACTCCTGCCTCTACCCCGCCCACCGCGTCGAGGGGCGCGAGGTGACGACCGCGGCCGGCCTCGGCACGCCCGAGGAGCCGAGCGCGGTGCAGGAGGCGTTCGTCGAGGCCGGCGCGTTCCAGTGCGGCTTCTGCACGGCCGGCATGGTGGTCACGGCCACGGCGCTCGACGGAGTCCGCGCCGAGGACGTGCCGCGGCTGATGAAGGGCAACCTCTGCCGGTGCACGGGCTACCGTCCCATCCGCGAGGCCGTGACGGGCGCCTGCGCGTCCGGGCACGGCGCGCACGCGGCCGAGCCGTCCGGAGCGGATCGCACGGAGGCCCTGGTCCGCGGACGGCACGCGGCCCCGCCGTCGGGTCTCACCCCCGTCCGCCGCACCGGTCGCCCGTCGGCCGAGGAGTCCCGGGTCGGCCGCTCGCTCGGCGCGCCCGCCGGCCGGCGGATCGTCCAGGGCCGCGAGCCGTTCACCCTCGACGTCGCCGTCCCCGGCCTGCTGCACCTGAAGGTCGTCCAGAGCCCGCACGCCCACGCGCGCATCCGCTCGATCGACACGACCGCCGCCCGCGCGATGCGGGGCGTCGTCGCGGTCCTCACCGCCGAGGACGTCCCGGACGTCCTCTACTCCACCGCCCGCCACGAGTCCCGGCTCGACGACCCGGACGACACCCGCATGCTCGACACGGTCGTCCGGTTCCGCGGGCAGCGCGTGGCCGTGGTGGTCGCGGAGTCGGTGGCCGAGGCGGAGGCGGCCTGCCGCGCCGTCGAGGTCGACTACGAGGTGCTGCCCGCCGTCTTCGACCCGGAGGAGGCGCGCTCGGCCGGCGCGCCGCTCCTGCACGCCGACAAGGATCCGATCGCCTCGCGCATCGCCCGGCCGGAGGCGAACGTCGTCGCGGAGCTCCACGGAGAGTACGGGGACGTGGCCGCCGGACTCGCGGAGGCCGACGTGGTCGTCGAGGGCCGGTACTCGACCTCCCGGGTCGCGCACACGGCGCTCGAGACCCACGGCACCATCGGCTGGCTCGAGGGCGGAGAGCTGGTGCTGCGGACCTCGACGCAGGTGCCCTTCCTCGTGCGCGACGAGATCGCGCGCCTGTTCGACCGCGATCCGTCGACCGTCCGCATCTTCACGGCACGGGTGGGCGGCGGCTTCGGCGGCAAGCAGGAGATCCTGACGGAGGACGTCGTCGCCCTCGCCGTGCTCGCCACCGGCCGGCCCGTGCAGTTCGAGTTCACCCGGAGCGACGAGTTCACGATGGCCCCCTGCCGACACCCGATGCGGGTCGGCGTCACGCTCGGCGCCCGGCGCGACGGACGGCTGACCGCCCTCGCCGTGGACGTGCTCTCGGACACCGGCGCCTACGGCAACCACGGACCCGGCGTGATGTTCCACGGCACCTCGGAGTCGGTCGCCGTCTACAGCGCGCCCAGCAAGCGCGTCGACGCGCAGGCCGTCTACACGAACAACCTCCCCTCGGGGGCGTTCCGCGGCTACGGCCTCGGGCAGGTGATCTTCGGCATCGAGTCGGCGATGGACGATCTCGCCCGCGAGCTCGGGATCGACCCGTTCGAGCTGCGGCGGATCAACGCGGTGCGCCCGGGCGAGCCGCTGGTGGTCACGCACGTCGAGGGCGACGACATCGGCTTCGCCTCCTACGGGCTCGACCAGTGCCTCGACCTCACCGAGGCGGCACTGGCCGGCGGCGGCGGCTCCCCCGCCCCCGACGGACCGGGGTGGCGGACAGGGCAGGGCACGGCACTGGCGATGATCGCCACCATCCCACCGCGGGGCCACTTCTCGGAGGCGACCGTCACCGTCGACGCCGAGGGCGTGCTGACCATCGGCGTCGGCACGGCCGAGTTCGGCAACGGGACGACCACCGTGCACACGCAGCTGGTCGCGAGCGCCTTCCGTGCCTCGGCCGACCGGGTGCGGATCCGCCAGTCCGACACGGACGCGGCCCGCTACGACACCGGAGCGTTCGGCAGCGCCGGCACGGTCGTCGCGGGCAAGGCCGTCCACTCGGCCGCGACGCGCCTCCTCGCCGAGCTGCAGGCGCTCGCCAAGCGGCTGACCGGGCACGACGAGACCTTCGAGCCCGACGACGAGGGCCTGCTCGCTCCGGACGGCACCCGGGTCGCGTTCGCCGATCTGGTCCGTGCGGCCGGCGGACCGGTCACCGCGACCGGGAGCGAGGACGGCGCTCAGCGCTCGCTCGCGTTCAACGTCCAGGGCTTCCGCGTCGCGGTGCACGAGCCGACGGGCGAGGTGCGGATCCTGCAGTCGGTCCAGGCGGCCGACGCCGGCTTCGTGATCAACCCGGCGCAGTGCCGCGGGCAGGTCGAGGGCGGAGTGGCGCAGGCGATCGGCTCGGCGCTGTACGAGGAGGTGATCCTCGACGGCGAGGGCACCGTGACCACGGCGATCCTCCGGAACTACCACATCCCGCAGATGGCGGACGTGCCCGAGACCGAGGTGCTCTTCGCGGACACCGCCGACGAGCTCGGGCCGTTCGGCGCGAAGTCGATGAGCGAGGCGCCCTACAACCCGGTCGCCCCCGCACTCGCCAACGCCGTCCGCGACGCGATCGGCGTGCGGCCGACCGAGCTGCCGCTCTCCCGCGACCGGATCTGGCGGCTCCTGCACCCGGACGCCGCCCCGGTCGCGTCCGTCGAGGCGGAGGCGCCGCCCGGTTGAACGACGACGGGCTGAGCGCCGATCGGCTGCCGCAGCTCAGACGCGCGACGCCAGCTCCGTGCTCGCCCGGGCGACCTCGCGGGCGATCGCGTCCTCGTCCGCGTTCACCAGCCGTCCCTCCCGCACCGTCGGGCGACCCTGCACCAGGAGCAGGCTCAGCGGGGGCTGCGCTCCGAGCGCGAGGGCCGCGACCGGGTCCGCGATGCCCGCGTGCTCGATCCCGTCGATCCGCCAGAGCGCGAGGTCGGCGAGCTTGCCGACCTCGATCGAGCCGATCTCGTCCTGCCGGCCGAGCACCCGGGCCCCGCCGATGGTGGCGACCGAGAGCGCCTGCCGGGCGCTCATCCGGTGGGCGCCGGCGCGCAGGCGGTTCATCAGCACCGCGGCGCGGATCTCGGAGCCGAGCTGACCGGACTCGTTCGACGCCGCGCCGTCCACGCCGAGGCCGACCGGGGCTCCCGCAGCCAGCAGCTGCGGGATCGGCGCGATGCCCGCCGCGAGCCGGCCGTTCGAGGACGGGCAGTGCGCGACTCCGGTGCCCGTGGCCGCGAACTTCGCGATCGCGTCGGCGTCGAGGTGGACGCAGTGCGCCATCCAGACGTCGTCGCCGAGCCAGCCGAGCGACTCCAGGTGGTCGGTGGGCGAGAGGCCGAACGCCTCCCGCGTGTAGGCGTCCTCCTCCACGGTCTCGGAGCCGTGGGTGTGCAGCCGGACCCCGAGCTGACGGGCGAGGACGGCCGACTCGCGCAGCAGGTCGGTGGTCACCGAGAAGGGCGAGCACGGGGCGATCGCGACCCGCACCATCGCGTCGGCGGAGGCGTCGTGGTACCGCTGGACCGCCTCTCCACTGGCCCGGAGCGCGGCCGCCGTGGTCTCGACGGCGAAGTCCGGCGGGAGGCCGCCCCGGGACTCGCCGAGGTCCATCGACCCGCGGGTCGCGTGCAGCCGGAGGCCGAGGGTGCCGGCCGCGTCGACGATACCGCCGACGATGTCGCCGGAGCCCCGCGGGAAGACGTAGTGGTGGTCGGCGACGGTGCTGCAGCCGGACCGGGCGAGGACGCCCATCGCGCCGAGGGCGGCGGAGCGGGTCAGGTCGGCGTCGATGCGGGACCAGGCGGGGTAGAGCGCGACCAGCCAGTCGAAGAGGATCGAGTCCTGCGCCCAGCCGCGGGTGAGCCACTGGTAGAGGTGGTGGTGCGTGTTGACGAGCCCGGGTGTGAGCAGGTGGCCTCGGCCATCGACCCGCGTGAGCGCGATCGCCTCCTGCGCCGGCAGGCCCGTCGGGGACCGTCCGTCGAGGGCCCACGCCGGAGGGTCGCCGGCTCCGACGGCGACGATGCGGGAGTCGTCGACGACGACGTGGCCGACGGGGTGCTCGGTCCCGTGCGCGTCGACGGTGGCGACGTGGGCTCCGGTGAGGACGTGGCGCTGCATGCCCCGAGCATGGCAGCGCGGTGTTTCGCGGCCGTTTCCCGCCGGAGTGCGAGCAGGCCGGCGCGATCACGACGGCGCGCCGTCAGGGGAGGACGTGCGGCTCAGCGCGCCGCGTGGATCGGGCCCGAGCGCCCCGCGAGCGGCTCCCCGGACGTCCCCGTGCGCGCGGCGAGGACCTCCGCGAGGATCGACACGGCCGTCTCCTCCGGCGTCGACGCGCCGATGTCCAGGCCGATCGGCGAGTGCAGGCGGGCGAGCGCCTCCTCCGTCACTCCCGCCTCGCGCAGCAGCCGCAGCCGCCGCTCGTGGGTGCGCCGCGATCCCATCGCGCCGACGTAGGCGACCGGGAGCGCGAGCGCGGTCTCGAGCAGCGGGATGTCGAACTTCTCGTCGTGCGTGAGCACCGCGATCACGGTGCGCGAGTCGACCTCGGCGCGGGCGAGGTGGTCGGACGGCCACTCGACCACGACCTCGTCGGCGCCGGGGAAGCGCTCGGCGGTCGCGAACACCGGACGCGCGTCGCAGACGGTCACGCGGTAGCCGAGCAGGGATCCGGCGGAGCAGAGCGCGGCGGAGAAGTCGACGGCGCCGTAGATCAGCAGGCGCGGCCGCTCGGCGTGCACGATGTAGGCGATCTCGAGCTCGGCGCTCCGGCAGGCGGTCTCGACCGTGGCCGAGCGGCCGGAGGCCAGGCGCGCCTCGCGCTCGGCGAGGATGCGGCGGGCGGTGTCCTCGTCCAGGTGCGGGCCGACGACGTCCTGGAGGCGCGTCGCTCCGGTGAGGACGAGGCCGATCAGCTCCTCCGGGCCACCGACGACGATCGCCAGCGCGGCCGAGCGGCCGGCGCGGGCGGCGCGCAGCTCGGCGAGGACCGCGGTGGAGCCGGAGTCGACGACCTGGCCGAACACGCGCAGCTGCCCCCCGCAGGACAGGCCCGCGGCGAAGGCCGCCTCGTCGTCGAAGCCGAAATGCTCGGACGCGCTGCCCGAGGTGCCGAGCACCTCCTGGGCCAGCGCGTACGCCTGCGCCTCGACGCAGCCGCCGGAGATCGAGCCGATCGCGCGCCCCTCCGCGTCCACCGCCATCGAGGAGCCGAGAGCGCGGGGAGCCGAACCGAAGACGTGGGTGACCGTGACGACCGCGAAGCTCCCGCCCGCCTCGACGCGCTCGAGCAGGGGGTCGGCGATGTCGAGCACGACGGCCTCCTCTTCTCGGACGGGAGGCGACGGCGCCGGGGCTGCGGGGAGGCCGGGCGGAGCCGCCGACGGGCGCTCACACGCAGGAAACATGCCGAGTATAGGGTCGATCCATGCCTGACGACGCTCCCTTCCTCGACCTCGTGATCCGCGCCTCCGACGTGCTGACCGAGAACGGCCGGCGTCCGGCCAGCATCGCGATCGCCGAGGGCCTGATCGTCGCGGTCGGCGAGCGGGACGCCCCCTGGCGGACCACGGAGGAGATCGTCCTCCCCGAGGGCCAGGTCCTGATCCCGGGGATCGTCGACACCCACGTGCACGTCAACGAGCCGGGCCGCACGGAGTGGGAGGGCTTCGCCTCCGCCACCCGCGCGGCCGCCGCCGGGGGCGTCACCACGATCATCGACATGCCGCTGAACTCGATCCCGCCGACCACCACGGTGGCGGGGCTCGAGGCCAAGCGCGCGGCCGCCGGGCCGCAGGCGCAGGTGGACGTCGGCTTCTGGGGCGGGGCGATCCCCTCGAACCTCGGCACGCTGCGCGAGCTCCACGACGCGGGCGTCTTCGGCTTCAAGTGCTTCCTCTCGCCGAGCGGAGTAAACGAGTTCCCGCACCTGAGCCGGGAGCAGCTCGTCGAGGCGATGCGCGAGATCGCCGCCTTCGACGGACTGCTGATCGTGCACGCCGAGGACCCGGCCGAGCTGGAGGCGAGCGCGCTGGAGCCCGGCGCCTCCTACGGCGCGTTCGTCGACTCCCGCCCGCCCGCCTCCGAGCGCAGCGCGATCCTGCACGTGATCGAGGCCGTCCGCGAGACCGGCTGCCGCGCGCACATCCTGCACCTCTCCTCCGCCGACGCGCTGCCGCTCCTGCGCGAGGCCAAGGCCGAGGGGCTGCCGATCTCCGCCGAGACCTGCCCGCACTACCTCACCTTCGACGCCGGCTCGATCCCCGACGGCGGCACGCAGTTCAAGTGCTGCCCGCCGATCCGCGACGAGCGCAACCGCGAGCTGCTCTGGAAGGGGCTGCTCGACGGGACGATCGACATCATCGCCTCGGACCACTCCCCCGCCACCGCCGAGCTGAAGCTCCCCGCGGGCGGCGACTTCGGCGTCGCCTGGGGCGGGATCTCGGGACTCGAGCTGAGCTTCCGCGCGGTCTGGACCGGGGCCCGCGAGCGGGGCATCCCGCTCGAGCAGGTCGTCGCCTGGATGTCCACGGCGACCGCCGCGTTCGCCGGGCTCGGCCAGAAGGGCCTGCTGCACGCGGGATCCGACGCCGACCTGGTCGCGTTCGACCCGGAGGCGCAGTGGCGCGTGGACGTCGACGCCCTCTCGCACCGGAACCCCGTCTCGGCCTACGAGGGCCGCGTCCTCCGCGGCGCCGTCGCCGCCACCTGGGTCGGCGGCCGACGCGTCACCGCCGCGACGGTCCCGCCCGCCGGGCGCCTCCTCAGCCGCCCCTGACCTCGACCCGCCGATGCCCCGCCTCCCTGACGACACCTCGGGGAGCTCCCCCGCTCACGCCGAGCGCCGCCGTGTCATCGGCAGGTTTCGAGTGTGTGAACGGAGGCGGGTCGGAGCCGCGGAGCGGGCGGATCGCACAAGACTCGGAGTCCCGGCGGCGGCTCCTCGGGATGCTCCGCCGGTGCGCGGAGCCCCCGGCAGGCGCGAGGCTGGCAGACGGGCTCGCAGGAGCCGCGAGCAGGACGGGCACCACCGCGTGACCAGGCCCGGCCGCACGGAACGGACAGGAGCGGACATGTCGATCATCCTCGGGGACCACCAGTACGGGAAGGCCGAGAACCGCGTCGTGCGGATCTACCGCGAGACCCCGCGGCACGAGATCCACGACGTCAACGTCTCCACGGCCCTCCGCGGCGACTTCGAGGCCGCGCACCGAGAGGGCGACCAGTCGGCCGTTTTGCCCACGGACACGCAGAAGCAGACGGCGTACGCCTTCGCCAAGGAGAAGGGCCTGCGCTCGATCGAGCCCTACGGCCTCGAGCTGGCCCGCCACTTCGTCGACGGCTACGAGCCCGTCCACGGCGCCCGCATCGAGATCGAGGAGTTCGCCTGGGAGCGCGTGCTGGTGGACGGGCGCGAGCACGACCACACCTGGGTCCGGAAGGGCCAGGAGACGCGGATCGCGTCGGTCACGGTCGAGGGCTCGGGCGAGGAGCGGCGGATCTGGATCACCGGCGGCTTCAAGGACCTCACGATCCTGAAGTCCACGGGGAGCGAGTTCCACGGCTTCCTCACCGACCCGTACACGGTCCTCCAGCCGACGAACGACCGGGTGATGGCGACCTCGCTGGTCGCGAAGTGGCGCTTCGCCCTGAGCGAGGACGAGATCGCGGCGATGGACTGGGAGGCGGTCTACGCGGGCGTCAAGGCGCTCATGACGAGCCGCTTCGCGACCGTGCACTCCCTCGCCCTCCAGCAGACGCTCTTCGAGATGGGGAAGGCGGTCCTGGAGGAGTACCCGCAGATCGTCGAGATCCGTCTCTCCGCGCCGAACAAGCACCACTTCGTCTACGACCTCTCGCCCTTCGGCGTCGAGAACGACAACGAGGTCTTCCACGCCGCCGACCGCCCCTACGGGCTGATCCAGGCGAGCGTCACCCGCGACGACGCGCCGCCCGCGGGATCCGCCTGGACCGCCTACACGGGCCTGGTGTGACCGGCGCCGGGGGCGTCCACCGGGGGCACGTGCTGCACGTCGCCGGGGGTGCGACGCTCGCGACCGCGCGGGAGTCGCTGGTGTCGATCCCGGACGGCGCTCTCGCCGTGGACGAGGACGGCACGATCGCCTGGGTCGGTCCGTACCGCGAGCTGCCGGACCGCTTCGCGCTCCTGCCGGTCTCCGGCGACGCCGCGTCGGTCCTGCTGCCCGGCTTCGTCGACGCGCACGTGCACTTCCCCCAGACGTTCTCGACCGACGGCTTCGGCGGCGGCCAGCTGCTCGAGTGGCTCGACCGGACGGTGTTCCCCTCGGAGGCGCGGCTCGCCGACCCGGAGTTCGCCGACGTCGTCGCGCGAGCCTTCACCCGGCGGCGGGTGGCCGCGGGCACGACCGCCGCGATGGTCTTCGGCTCCGCGTTCCCGGCCGCGCAGGACGCCCTCTTCGAGCGCACCCGCGAGGCGGGGCTGCGTATCGTGTCGGGGCGCGGGATCCAGACCACGGGCCCGGCCTCGGCGGCGCCCCTGATCACCTCGGAGGCGGAGGCGCTGACGCTCGCGTCGGAGGAGATCGACCGCTGGCACGGGAGGAACCCGCTCCTGCAGGTCGCGCTCGTCCCGCGGTTCTCGCTGTCCGTCACTCCCCGGACCCTCGGAGCGCTCGGCGACCTCTACGACGACGTCCGCGGACGCGGCGTCTACGTGCACAGCCACCTCAACGAGAACGACCGGCCCGGCGACGGCGAGATCGCCGCCGTGCTCGGCTCGTACGGCACCCGCAGCTACCTCGACACCTACGACGGGCTCTTCCTGCCCGGCTCCGCGAGCGGCGGCTCCTCCCTCCTCGGGCCGCGCACGATCCTCGCTCACGCCGTGCACTGCCAGGATGCGGAGCTGCACCGGATGGAGGAGACCGGCACCTCGATCGCCCACTGCCCGACCTCGCAGCAGTTCCTCGGCTCCGGCACCATGCCCTGGCGCCGGACCGTCGCCTCGGGGGTCACCGTCGCCCTCGGTTCGGACGTGGGCGCGGGCGACGAGTGGCTGCTGGCGCGAGTGGCGAACGACGCCTTCAAGGTGCACCTCTCGGAGCCCGGCGACGCGGCCGTCGCCCTGCATCCGGCCGAGCTCCTGTTCACGGCGACGCTCGCCGGCGCGCGGGCGCTCGACCAGGAGGAGCGGTTCGGCAGCCTCGACCCCGGGAAGGACGCGGACTTCCTCCGCATCGAGCCCGACCGGTGGGAGCCGCTCGCCGACGTCCTCGCCCACGGGATCCGCGCGGACGACGAGGAGGAGGCGACGGCCCAGCTGCTCTTCGCCCTGCTGATGACCCTGCGCGAGCCGGCGATCGCCGCGGTGCACGTCCGGGGCAGGCGGATCGTGGCTCCGGAGTGACGGGGCCGGCCCGGGAAGCGCGGTGCGGACCGCGCGCACCCGGCCGTCAGCGCAGGCGCAGCGCCAGGAACAGGTCGGCGCGGTCCGCGGTGTCCGACAGGTCGCGCTGCGTCAGCTCCTCCACCCTCGCGATGCGGTACCGCACCGTGTTCAGGTGCAGGTGCGTCTGCTCCGCCGTGCGCACCCACGAGCCGCCGCAGTCGAGGAACGCCGCGAGCGTGGCGACCAGCTGCGAGCCGTAGCGCGCGTCGTGCTCGACGAGCCGCCCGAGCACCAGCTCGACGAACACCGAGCGCAGGTGGTCGGGGACCGCGCTCAGCAGCTGCACGGCGGAGGTGACCTCCCCGGAGTCGCTGACCCGCACCGGAGCGTCGTCGCCAGGAGAGCCCGGCAGCAGCATCCCGTAGCGTGCCGAGCGGAGGGCGCCGCCGAGCGCGGGCAGCGGAGTCGCGGCGCTCGTCCCGACGCGCAGCACGGCGCCCGGCCACGCGGCTCCCGCTCGTCGCAGCGCCGAGGTGACGACGGCGAGCGGATCCGCGCCGGTGGGGATCGCATCGGTCGCCTCGGTGGGCAGCACCGCCACCGCGCAGCCCTGGGCGTCGCGTCCGACCACGGCGCGGCCCAGGTGCGCGGCGGCGTCGACCAGGACACGGCGCGCCAGGTCCGGGGGCGCGTCGCCCTCGAACTCGGCGGCGACCACGGCGCACCGCCCGGCGCCGCCGAGTCCGAGCTGCCGCAGGTACACCGCGGCCTCGGGCTGCTCGCTGTCCTCCTCCACGAGCTCGAGCAGGCGGTCGGCGAGAGCGGAGTCGGCCGAGAGCGCCGCCTCCCGCTGCAGCCGGTAGACCCCCACGACTCCGGCGAGCTCCGTCACGGCGTCGAGTACTGCGGCGGGCCAGTCGTTCCAGTCGCCCCCGACGACGACCAGCCAGGAGGTGGCGCGGTGCTCGCCCGCGCCTGCGACGGTGAGGACCGACAGGGCGCCGCCGCGGGCGTCCGCGACCACGACCGGGCTGCGCCGGGCAGTGAGCGCCGCGTGCACGACCCGCTCGATCTCCCCCAGCCCCAGGGGCGAGGCGGAGGCCGCGGTCCGGCCGGTGGCGGTCAGCACCGACACGGGGAGTCCGAGCTCGCGCGAGGTGCGCGTGACGAGCTCGTCGAGCTGCTGCCCCCGGTAGACCTCGGTCAGCAGCTCCCGCTGGCGGGCGAGGGCGGCCGTCAGCCGGGCCACGCGGTCGCCGGCGAGGGCGTTCGACAGGTGCGCCGTGATCGCGCCGAACGACACATCGGCCGGCACGGCGATCAGCGGGACGTCGTGCTCGCGGCAGGCGACGACGAGGTCGTCCGGCACGAAGCCCAGCAGCCCCTCGCCGGCGAGCAGAGCGCTGGCACCCGAGTCCGCGACCGCGGCGACGAAGGCCGCGCTGTCCTGGGCGTCCCGACGCCAGACCAGACCGGTCAGCACCAGCTGGTCGCGCGAGATGTAGCGGCGCGGGTCGAGGAGATCGGTCGTGAAGATGCCGTCGACCGGCCGGGCGAGCGCTCCGTCGCCGGCGACCAGCACGCGCAGCCGCAGCTGCGGCGCGTCGAGGACGTCCTGCAGCTGCATCAGCTGCCCCGGTAGGTCGAGTAGGCGAAGGGGCTGAGCAGGAGCGGGATGTGGAAGTGCGCCTCCTCGTCGTCGAGGCGGAAGGCGACGACGACCTCGGGGTAGAACGACTCGGTGCCCGAGGCGGCGAACCAGGCGCCGGTGTCGAAGACGACCCGGTGCACCCCGGCGGCCAGGCGCTCCGGCCCGAAGGCCGCCACGCGGCCGTCGTCGTCGGTGCGGGCCTCGGCGAGGCGCTCCCAGCCGGAGCCGACACGGGCGTCGAGAGCCACCGGGACCCCGCGCGCGGGGCGGCCGCGGACGGCGTCGAGCACGTGGGTGGTGACGCGGCTGGCGTGCCCGCTCATCGTGCGGCCTCCGCCCGGACGAGGCGCTCGTCGTCGAGGCCGCGGACCCGCAGCACCGTGATCTCCCGCAGCTGCTCCGCGACGATGCGGGCCTCCGTCTCGTCGTCGAGCCCGAGTCTCCGCTCCAGCTCCGCGACGACCTCGGCCCGGTCTCGGCCGGCCGCGCGGAGGAGGAACACGCGCCCGAACCGCTCCTCGTAGGCGCGGTTGCCGGCCAGCAGCCGCCGGGTCAGCTCCTCGTCGCCCGTGCGGCTCGCCGCCTGCTCCGCGGCCGAGAACGCGGAGGAGCGCCCCGCGCCCGCGTGCCGCTCGCCGATCCGGGGGTGGTCGGCCAGCGCCGCCTCCACCTCCTCCTCGGTGAGCGTGCGCGCGGCCCGCTCGGCCGCGTCGGCGAGCGCGTCGGCCGACGGGTAGGGCGCGCCGGAGGCGACCTCGTCGGCCCAGCGGGGGACGGCGAGGCACGCGAGCAGCACGTCGCGGGCGGTCTCGGATCGGGTGTCGGTCATGCGGTCTCCTTCGTCCGGCGGAGCAGGGGCTCGGCCTGCGGCACGATGGTCGGATGGATCTGGTCGGGAGTCGGGACCTCGTCGGGCTGGTGCTCGCGGCGGGTGCGGGGCGCCGGGCGGGCGGCCCGAAGGCGCTGCGGCGCGACGCGGCGGGAGTTCCCTGGGTGGAGCGGGCCGCCGAGAGGCTCCGCGCGGTGGGCTGCGGGCGGGTGCTCGTGGTCCTGGGCGCGGAGGGCGGACGGGCGCGCCTCCTGGTGCCGCCGTCCGCGGACGTGGTCGTCGCGGCGGAGTGGGAGAGCGGCCTCTCGGCGTCGCTCCGCGCGGGTCTCGCCGCGGCCGAGGGCGTCGCCGCGCTGGTCGCCCTGGTCGACCTGCCCGAGGAGCCGCCGAGCGTGGGGGCCCGGCTGCTCGCGGAGGCGCCGGTCGCGCCGGACGTGCTCGCCCGCGCGGTCTTCCGCGGTCGGCCCGGTCATCCGGTGCTGCTGGGACGGGACCACTGGCCGGAGCTCCTCGAGGGCGTGCACGGCGACTCCGGCGCGCGCGACCTGCTCCGCGCGAGGGGCGCGCGGGGGGTGGAGTGCGGCGATCTGTGGTCGGGAGCCGACCGCGACGGGCCGGACTGAGCGGTTCACGCCAGGCCCGCGTCGTCGAGGGCGGCGGCCAGCGCCCGCCAGGCCAGGGTCGCGCAGACGGAGCGGACGGGATTGCCCGCCACCGCGAGCAGCGCCTGCTCCTCGCCGGCGAGAGCACCCTCCCGGTGCGCCATCGCCGCGAGGAACGCGTCGATCCGCTCCCGTACCGCCGGCGCCGGCAGCCCGTCGAGACCGTCCACGAGCAGCGACGCGGATCCCCGTGAGACCTCGCACCCCCGCCCGCTCCAGGCGAGGCGCACCTGCTCGACGCCGCCGTCGACGCGCAGCTCGATCCGGTCGCCGCAGGTGGGGGTGATCAGCTCGGCACGGCCGAGGGACGGAGTCGGGTCGGCCTGCCCGACGGGGTCCTTGGCGTGCGCACGGATCAGCTCCGCCGCCTCGCTCACGGCCGGTCCTCCAGCTCGGCGAGCTCCGCGTAGGCCGTGCTGATCCCGGCGATCCGCTCGCGCGACTCCCTCGGCGACGCCCCGAGCACTCCGGAGGCCACGAGCGCGACCGCGCTCATCGCCGCCGCGTAGCTGTCCAGCGCCGTGCCGCTGTCGACCGGGCACTCCAGCCAGACCGCCGCGTGCTCCGCGTAGCGCCGGGCGGGCGGATCCGCGAGGAGCACCACGGGCACCTCGCGCGCGGCGAGCGTCCCGATCAGGGCGGCGAAGGAGGCGGGGCGGCGGCGGAAGCCGACCAGCACCACGACGTCCTCGGCTCCGAGCCCCTCGAGCTCCTCACCGAGCGACTGGCCGGGCTGCGGGGCGATCCGGACGCGTCCGCGCGCCTGCGCGAGCTGCTGGCGCAGGTGCAGCGCCACCGGGTAGCTGTTGCGCAGTCCGATCACGACGACCTCGCGCGCTCCCGCGATCAGCCGCACCGCCTCCTCCAGCCGCCCGTCGCCGAACGCGGCGGCCAGCCGGGCCAGGTTCGCCCGCTCGCTCTCGAGGTGCGCGGCGAGCGGATCCCCCTGTCCCTGCGCGGGACCGACCGGCACACCGGAAGACCGCAGCGCCCGGGCGTGCTCGCGCACCTCCTGCGAGTTCGAGAACCCCAGGCGGCGGAACAGCCGCGAGACCGTGGCCTTGGACACTCCGCTGTGCTGGGCGAGCTCGGTCGCCGTGTAGACGGCCAGGTCGCCGAGGTGGTCGAGGATGAAGTCGGCCGCCCGCTGCTCCTGCCGCGACAGCGCGGCGTAGCCGGCATCGATGCGGTGACCGATGCTCGTCGAGGGGGCCGGGGCGGGGGTCACGCGGTCTGCGTCCCGTCGGCGAGCGCCAGCACGGCCGCCTCGAACGCGTCGAGCGCGGTCGCGACGTCGGCCTCGGTCACGTTCTCGTCCGGGTGGTGGCTGACGCCGCCCTCGCAGCGGAGGAAGAGCATCGCGTACTCGGCGAGGTCGGCGACCGCCATCGCGTCGTGGCCGGCCTTGGAGAACAGCACCATCGGCTCCGCGTCCCCGGTCGCGCGGATGCCCGCGCGCACGACGTCCTGCAGCCGAGAGGAGGCGACGACCGCGGGGGCCGAGTGGGTCTCCTCCACCGTCAGCGCGAGACGGCGGCGCGACGCCGACTCCGACATCGCGTGCTCGATGGCGTCCCACGCCGTGTCGCGCTGGGCGTCGGTCTCGGCGCGGAGGTCGAGGCTGAACTCGACCCGGCCGGGGATGACGTTGACCGCGCCCGGGAAGGTCTCGAGCCGGCCGACCGTGGCGATCACGCCCTGCTCCCGCGCGATGCGCTCCACCGCGAGCACGGCCTCGGCCGCCCCGGTGAGCGCGTCGCGGCGGCGGTCGAGCGGAACTCCGCCCGCGTGCCCGGCCTTGCCGGTGAGGGTGAGTGCGAAGCGGCGGGCGCCCGCTATCGAGGAGACCACGGCGAGGGCGCGGTCCGCCTCCTCCAGGTAGGGGCCCTGCTCGATGTGCGCCTCGAGGTAGGCGAGAACGTCCTGCGCGTCGCGCGCGGCGGTGCGGATGCGCGAGGGGTCCAGCCCGAACTCGTGGAACGCCTCGACGAGCGTCGTCCCGTCGGCGTCCTCGAGCTCCCACCAGTGCTCGTCCCAGGTGCCGGCGAGGGCGCGGGAGCCGAGGAGCGCTGTGCCGAAGCGGGTGCCCTCCTCGTCGCCGAACGCGACGACCTCGACGGCGAACGGCAGGCGCCGGCCCGCCCCGTGCAGGCGCGACACCACGGCGATCGCGAGCATCACGCCGAGGATCCCGTCGTAGCGGCCCGCGTCGGGCACCGTGTCGAGGTGCGAGCCGAGCAGGAGCGCCGGGAGTCCCGGAGTTGCGCCCTCGTAGCGGCCGCACTGGTTGCCGGCCGCGTCCTGCCAGGTGCGCATGCCCGCCTCGGTCATCCAACGCGCGGCCATCGCGTTCACCCGGGCGTGCTCGGGCGAGAGGTAGACCCGCTCGATGCCGTCGCGGCTGGAGGAGACCGCGGCGAGCTCGTCGCAGCGGGACATGATCGCGGCGGCGTCGAGGGCGGGGGCGGCGGTGGCGGCGGGGGGCGCGGTCGTGGTGGCGGGGTCCGTGGTGGTGCCGGTCATGCGCGTGCCGCCCCGTAGACCTCGTAGGCCCCCGCGACTCCGCCGCCCACCGGCACGGAGGCGCCCGCGCGGCGCAGCACCGCCTCCAGCGCCGCCAAAGTGGTCAGCACCGCGTCCGTCCGGGCGTTGTAGCCCATCGTGCCGATGCGCCAGACCTTCCCGTGCAGCGGCCCGAAGGACGTGCCGATCTCGATGCCGAAGTCGGCGAGCATCTCCCCGCGCACCGCAGCACCGTTCACGCCCTGCGGGATGCGCACCGCGACGACGTTCGTCATCTTGTGCCCGACGTCGCCGAACACCTCGAGATCGAGGCCGCGGACTCCGGCGAGCATCGCCGACCCGTGCAGCGCGTGGCGGGCGACCGTCTCGTCCAGGCCCTCCTCGACGACGATGCGGGCGCACTCGCGCGCGCCGTAGAGCATCGTGGTCGCCTCGGTGTGGTGGTTGAGGCGGCGCGGCCCCCAGTAGTCGAAGATCATCCCGAGGTCGAAGTAGTTGGAGCGGACGCGGCGGGCGCTGACAGTGTCGCCCTCGTCGCGGATCCCCGCCTCGATGCTCCTGCGCGACTCGATCACCGCGACGGCCTTCTCCGAGAAGGTGACGGGAGCCGATCCGGACGGGCCGCCCAGGCACTTCTGGAGCCCCGCGGTGACCGCGTCGAGCCCGAGCTCGTCGGTCGCGAAGGCGTTGCCCGCGAGGGAGGCGGTGACGTCGGTGTAGAAGAGGGCGCCGTGCTTCTCGCAGAGGGCGCCGAGCTCCTCCAGCGGCTGCGCCATGGTGGTCGACGTGTCGCCGTGGACCACGGCCAGCATCTTCGGCTTCACCCGGGCCAGGGCCTCGGCGATCGCCGAGACGGGGAAGACCTGCCCCCACTCGGCCTCGATCACGTGCACCTCCGCGCCGCAGCGCTCTGCGATCTCCCGGAGGAGGTGCCCGAACCGCCCGAAGACCGGCACGAGCACGCGGTCGCCCGGCTCCAGCATCGAGACCAGCGCCGCCTCGATGCCCGCACGGCTCGTGCCGTCGACGAGCATCGTCTTCTCGTTGCGGGTGCGGAACACCTGCCGGTACAGCTCCTGCGTCTCCGTCATCGTCGCCGTCATGAACGGGTCGTACTGCCCGACCAGCTGCGCCGACATCGCACGCAGGACGCGCGGATCCGCGTTGATCGGGCCCGGCCCCATCAGCAGGCGCGGCGGCGGATCGACGGGGAGGAACGGTGCGGGCGCGGTCATGGGCCACCTCTTCACGAGCGGGAGAGAAACAGTCGTTTCACCCGGAGAGCCTATGCGACGGACGTTTCGCCGGTGTTTCGCGGTGTGGCGGGGGTCGTCGGGGAGGGTCGCGAGACGCTGGTCGGCAGGAGGGCCGTGATGGAGGGAAGGGCCTCCGGACGGTGATCGAGGACCGGATCGTCGCCCTCACCTAGGCGTCGATCGCGATCATCTTCGGTGTGGTGTTCATCACTCAGAGCGAGCGGATCTCTGCGCGGGCCCGAGATCAGCTGCGGAAGCACGGGCAACGGGCCCGGCCTTCGGGGCAGTCGCCGTTCCTGACGGCCGCGGGCGGAGCTCTCCTCGTCGTCATCGGCGTCCTCGTGGTCCTGCTGACGGCGACGTCGGTCCTGTGCGGATCGTCCTGATCCGGTTGATCGGAGCCGGCTCGACGTCCGCTGGTGCGGCGAGCCTCCTCCACAGGGCCGTCCGGCGAGCGGGTTCTCCCGATCGGACGCACCTGCGGCCCGCGTGTCGGTGGTCACTGGTTCAATACGGGTATGGCGGATGGGATGCGGCAGGGACTCGAGGAGGTCCGCGCCCTCGGCGACCGCGCGGCGCTGCTCGCCCGCTCGGCGGCTCCGCTCCACCTCGCCTCCGCCGAGGCGCTGCACGAGGCGTACACGGCTGCTCTGCGTCGCCCGGAGGCGTTCGCGCGCGGCGGGTCTCCCGCCGAGTCGCGCGACCTCGTGGAGCGCTCCGTCCGGGCCGAGCTCGCCGTCGCACTCGCCGTGTCCGAGCGTGTGGCCGCGCGCGAGCTCGAGCACGCCCGCCTGCTGGTCGACCACCTGCCCTGCACGCGCGCCGCGCTGGCCGAGGCGCGGTTGCGCTGGGAGGCGGGGCAGATCATCTGCGGAGTCGCGGCCACCCTGCCGCCGGCCACCCTCCCGGAGTTCGACGAGCGCGCCGCGGGACTGGCCGCCTCGATGACGCCGACCCAGCTGCGGCGATGCCTGACCCGGCTGCGGGACGAGCTCCACGAGAGTCCTCTGGCCGACCGACACGCCCGCGCTCGGGAGGACCGGTCGGTCCGGGTCTCGCCCGAGCAGGACGGCATGGCCACGCTCTGCGCGACCCTCCCCGCTCCGGCCGCTTTCGGTGCGCTCGCGCGGCTCGACCGGATCGCCCGCACCCTCCGCGACGGGAGCGGTGCAGCGGAGAAGCGCACGCTCGCGCAGCTGCGGGCCGACGCCCTGGTCGACCTGCTCTGCGACGGCGACGTGTCCGGCACGGCGCCGGGCGACGAGCGTCCGCGCACGTCCGCTCGCGGCATCCGGGCCGAGGTGCGTCTGACCCTCGCCGCGAGCACCGCGGCCGGGCAGGACGAGACCCCCGCGGAACTGGACGGCTACGGCCTCATCCCGGCCGGCGTCGCGCGCGAGCTCCTCGGAGCCGACTCGGCCGTCACCCCGGTGCTCACCCATCCGAGCACGGGCGCCGTGGTCTCCGTCGGACGCACGCACCGCCTCCCTCCCCCGCGGATGCGCCTCGCCCTCCAGCTGCGCGACCGGACATGCCGCTTCCCCGGCTGCACCCGGCCCGCGGCGACCGCCGAGGCCGACCACACGCTCGAATGGCGTCACGGAGGTGCCACCGCCCTCGACAACCTGGCGTCGCTCTGCGTCGCCCACCACCACGTCCGCCACGGCGACCGCTGGACCTACACGCTCCACCCCGACGGATCGGCCGACTGGACCACCCCCACAGGCCGCCGCGTGGTCACCCGTCCACCCGATCCGCCCGCGCCGCCAGCCCCGCCGCAGCGCAGGCCGAGCTTCAGCGATGCGCCGCCCCCGTTCTGACGGCGGAAGGAGCCGCGCTCCTGCGGGCATGCTCCAGCGCGTGCTCCAGCGGGCGTGCTCGTGCACGCCCGCTCGCGCCGCGCGGGTCCGATCCACCGGCCTGTCTCAGCCGAGGGCCGAGCCGTGGAAGACGGTCGTCCGACGCGCCCGCCGACGAACCGGTCCACCGAGCCCGCACTCGCTGCACCCGGGCCCGTTCCACCCTCCGGGCTCGGCGCCCGTGCTCACCGCTGAGATCGCACCCGAGGACAGCGATCACCGCAGCGACTCGGGCGCGACGGCGCAGCTTCCGCTTCGGATCCACGACGAGGGACGGAGCGACGGAGGGACGGAGGGACGGAGGGACGGAGCGACGGAGGGACGGAGCGACGGAGGGACGGAGCGACGGAGCGAGAGAGAAAGAGAAAGAGAAAGGGAGAGGGAGAGGGAGAGGGAGAGGCGGCGAGCGGGAGAACGGGTCACGGCGTCCGCCCCGATTCGCGACGAGGGAGAGAACGAGCTCCGGGCGTGGCCCCTCTCAGAGCATGCCGGCCAGCTCCAGCAGTGCGAGATCCGACCCCCGCGGTCCCACCAGGCAGAGCCCCACCGGAGCGCCGCCGACACTCGACCGCGGCACCGACAGCGCCGGATACCCGCCGATCCCGGCGACACAGGTCAGGCCGAGCGTCGCCGTCCGCGCCGCGTCGATCGCCTCGGCCGACGCATCGAGGGCCGGCGCCACCGACGACGTCGACGGCAGGAGGAGCACCCGCCCCTCGAGCGCACGGTCGAGCGCCTCCCGGAACCCCGCGACCCGCGCCCGTGCGGCCGCCTCCGTCTGCTCGTCGACGAGCGAGGCCGCGTCGAAGCGCGCCTGCACGTCCGCCGCCAGCACTCCCGGATGCGCCGCGACCCACGAGCCGCTCGACCGCCACGCCTCCGCCGCCTGCACGAGCCGGAACGCCTCGAGCATCTCCGCCACGGGGGGCAGCTCGACCTCCTCGGTGCTCATCCTCCCGACGGCCGATCCGAACGCCGCCCGGACGGCCGCGTCCACTCCGCCCAGCAGTGCCGGCGCCACCGCGAGACTCCGCACCGGCGGGCCGGACGGCAGGCAGACCTCGGCCACCCGCCTCAGCGTGCCGAGGTCCCGCGTCAGCCACCCGACGGTGTCGAAGCTCGGCGCCAGCGGCAGCAGCCCCTCGACGGGCACTGCACCGTGGGTCGTCCTCAGCCCCCACAGGCCCTGGTAGGAGGCGGGTACCCGGATCGATCCCGCGGTGTCGGTCGCCAGCCCGACGGCTGCCTGCCCGAGCGACACGGCGGTCGCCGGTCCGCTCGACGATCCGCCCGGGATCGCTCCGGGCACGGCCGGATTGGGCGGCGTCCCGTAGCCGGAGTTCCGGCCGGCGATGCTGTAGGCGAACTCATCGGTCTGAGCGATCCCGCGCACCGACGCTCCCGCTGCGAGCAGCTGCGCGACGGCCGGAGCGGTCGCCGCCTCGATCGGCGCGGAAGCGAGGCGGGCCGGCACTCCCGCGCCGATCCGCTGGCCCTCGATCGCGAAGAGGTCCTTGACCGCGACGTCCAGTCCGTCGAGGGTCCCGGAGCCGGCGGCCGGCACGAGCGGCGCGCCGACGGCCCGCCAGACACGGGGGTCCAGCGCGGGCGAGGGCGCCTGCACCTGCGCGGCGCGCACCCTCCAGGTCCCGCCCTCGCGCGACCACAGCTGCGTGACGAGCCCGCGCCCGCCACGGGCCGGAGCGTTCACGCTCACCACGAGCGCCGTGCCCGCATCGACCGCCCTGACGTGCAGCTCCATCAGCTCCCGCACCGGCGCCCCGCCGCGACGACCCCGGAAGCCGGTGATCACCGCGTGGCCGACGAGCAGCCCGGAGGCGTCGCCCCGGAGCGTCGTCGGCGCTTCTACAAACGCGTCGGCGAGCGCCGCGACGTCGTCCGCCCCGAGCGCCGCCTCGTACGCCAGGACCGCGTCCACCAGCCCGTCCGGCAGGTCGCCCTCGAGCGTCGTCACCCGCGGGTCAGTCATCGAAGTCGGCCGTCCGGACGCGTGCGTGCACGCCCTTCACCAGGTCGACCACCTGCGAGATGTCGAAGTCGGTCGCCGCGCTGAGGTAGGCGTAGGCGTGAGCCGGGTCCATCCCGTAGCGGGCCGCCAGCAGCGCGATGGCCGCGCGGACGCACTTCTGCACGGCGACGTCCAGGTCCTCGTCCATCCCGGTGGGCACGAGGAACTCGCCGGTCTCCCCCATCGGCCCGAGCAGCTCCCCGAACGCCGCGAGCGCCTCGGCGCGCGGGACGACCTCCAGTCGCACCCGGACGCGCAGGCTCGCCTCCATCGCCGTCAGCGCCACCTCGCCGTCGCCCTGCGCGAAGTGGGGATCGCCGACGTACGCGAGCGCGCCCGGGACCTGCACGGGAAGGTAGAGGCTGGTTCCGGCGGTCAGCAGCGCGATGTCGATGTTGCCCCCGTGCGCACCGGGCGGCACGGAGTGCGGGCGCTCCTCCCCTGCGACGGCGACGCCCATGATCCCGAGGAACGGCCGGAGCGGGAACCGGGCGGCCCGCTCCCCTCCCGGCACCAGCGGGATCACGCCGCGGAGACCGCCCTGCGCGTCCTCATCGACGCGCGCGAAGACGCTGAACGGCCCCTCCTGCAGCGGGTACTCGCCCGGCAGCGCCCCGCGGCCGTGCCGGTTCGAGACGACTCCGTACGGCACGCGCGGCTCGGCCTCGAGGAGGGTCATCCGGAGCAGGTCCCCCGGCAGCGCTCCCCGGACCGCGATCGGCCCCGTGACCACGTGCGGCCCGTCCGTCTCGCCGTCGCGGAACGGCCCGTCCGCGGCGAGCGCGACCGCGTCGCGCAGCACCCCCTCCGGAGCGACTCCGTGGCGGCCGAAGAAGGCGACCGGATCGCGGCCCTGATCCTCCAGCACGCCCTCGTGGCTGAGCGTGTCGATGACGACCTCGGCCCCCGAGTCGACGGTGAGCACGGGCGCGTCCGCCGCGCACGGCAGGCGCCCCCACAGCACCGAACCCGGCTCGGCCGGCAGGTAGTCCACCCCCGGCGGCACTCCCTCACCGGGCTGCACCGCCCACTCCGTCCACCGCATGCGCGTCCGCCTCCCGCGCGGCCCGTCCGCGCCGTCCGACCCTAACCGCGCCGTGTTTCGAGCATGTGCACGCGTGTGCCACGATTCTCCAGACCCGCCCCCGACGACAGGACTCCCGTGTTCCGACGCCTGCGCACCCGCTCCGAGGGCGCGACCCTCGGCCTGATGCTCGCCCTCACCTTCTCGACCGGCATCATCGACGCCGTCGGGTACCTCGGGCTCGACCGCGTCTTCGCCGGCAACATGACCGGCAACGTCGTCATCCTCGGCATGGCCCTCTCCGGCGCGGCCGACCTGCCCGTGGTCGGGCCCCTGATCGCGCTGGGCGCCTTCATGATCGGCGCCGTGATCGGCGGCCGGGTGCTCCGCCCGGTGAAGAAGGGCTGGACCTCGCGCTCGACCTGGCTCTTCGCGGTGGTCGGCATCCTGCTCGGCGTCCTGGCGATCGTGCTCGCGGTCGTGCCTGAGCACCCCGAGCCGCTCGCCTTCACCGTCACCGGCGTACTGGGCGGGGCGATGGGCCTCCAGGCCGCGACCGCCCGCCACCTCGCCGTCAAGGACGTCACGACGGTCGTCGTCACCTCGACGATCACCGGCCTCGCTGCGGACTCCCGCCTGGCGGGTGGTTCCGGTCAGCCGTGGTTCCGCCGCGCGGCGGCGATCGTCCTGATCGCCGCGGGTGCCGGAGTCGGCGCGCTCGCCCTGCTGGTCGGACTCTGGCTCGGCCTGGCGATCGCCGCGGTCATCACGCTCGTCGCGACGCTGCTGGGCGAGCTCGTCGTCCACTCCCGGTACGCTCCGGCGCCCGCCGACGCCGCCGCCTGAGGCGGCGCCTCCCGGCGCGTCAGCGCGGCAGTTGCTGGCAGTGCGGGCAGAGGTGCGAGGAGCGGTTCATGAACGGCACCCGCACGATCGCCGCGCCGCACCGGGCGCAGGGCTTCCCCGTCTGCCCGTAGGCGTGCAGGCTGTGCGAGAAGTAGCCAGAGGCACCGTTCACGTTCACGTACTGCGCATCGAAGCTGGTGCCGCCCTCGGCCAGCGCCCGTTCGAGCACCGAGCGCACCTCGGCGAAGAGGCGGCGGATGCGCGCCTCGCCGAGCGACGAGCTCGGCCGCTCCGGGTGCAGCTCCGCCGCCCACAGCGACTCGTCCGCGTAGATGTTCCCGATGCCGCTCACGAGCGTCTGGTCGAGCAGCGCCCGCTTGATCCCGCTGCTCCTCCTCGCCAGCGACGCGACGACCGAGCCCAGGTCGAAGGAGGGGTCGAGCGGATCGCGGGCGATGTGCGCGACCTGCGAGGGCACGGCGCGCAGCCAGCCGCCTCCGCGGACCTCCTCGCCCGCGTAGCCGCCCGGCGCTCCGTCCGGGGTCGGCACCAGAGCGTCGACCGCCATCGAGCCGAAGATCCGCTGGTCGACGAAGTGCAGGGCGAGCTCGCCGTGCTCGGGGTGCTCGATCCCGATCCGGATGCGCGCCAGCCGCGGCAGCGCCGCATCCGCCGTGCGCAGCAGCACCTGGCCGCTCATACCGAGGTGCACAAGCAGCGCCTCGTCGCAGCCCGCGGGCAGCCAGAGGAACTTCCCGCGCCGCACCGCCGCTTCGAGCCGGCGCCCGACGAGCAGGCGCTCGAAGGTCCCGTGCGGATGCACGTGCCGCTTCAGCGAGCGCTCGTCGACGATCTCGACGCCGGTCACCAGGGAGCCGGTGACCGCGGGAGCGAGACCCGCCCGCACCACCTCGACCTCGGGCAGCTCGGGCACGGTCAGTCCGAGACCGTTGGAGCGACGGGTGCGCCGGGGGCCGCCAGACGCGTCCACGCGTCGAGCGCGGCGGCCATCTCGGCCGCCTTCTTGCTCGTCCCCTCGCCGCGGGCGGTGACGAGTCCGCCGACGATCACGGTGGCGACGAACACCTTGTTGTGGTCGGGGCCGGTGGCGGCGATCTCGTAGCGCGGGGCCGGCGCACCGCGCTCGGCGGCCGCCTCCTGCAGGCTCGTCTTCGGGTCCATCGAGACGCCGAAGCGGAGCGGATCGGCCCGCAGAGGGGCGATCAGGCGCAGCACCAGGTCGCGGGCCGCGTCGGGACCGGTGCCCAGGTAGACGGCGCCGATGATGGCCTCGACGGTGTCGGCGAGGATCGACGCCTTGTCGCGGCCGCCGGTCAGCTCCTCGCCGCGTCCGAGGCGGAGGAACTCGCCCAGGCCGATGCCGCGGGCGATCTCGGCGAGCGCGACGGTCGAGACGAGGCTCGCCCGGCGTTTGGCCAGGTCGCCCTCGCTAAGGGCGGGGTACTCGGTGTAGAGCATGACGGTCACGGCCTGCCCGAGGATCGAGTCGCCGAGGAACTCGAGGCGCTCGTTGTGCGGGATGCCGCCGTGCTCGAAAGCGAACGACCGGTGCGTCAGGGCGAGCTCGAAGAGCTCACCGTCGAGGCTCACGCCGAGCGTGGCCTCCAGACGCGACCGGTCGTCGCTGGAGGGTCGTGCGGAGGTCTGGTTCACCATGGACCGCGGTCCGTTCGTCGAGAGGCGGTGCGCCCCGCGCCGTGCGGACCAGGAGCGGGATCAGACGTCGGCGACCTTGCGGCCCTTGTACTCGAGGAACAGCGCGGTGCCCGCGGAGTCCTCGACGACCTTGGCGCGGTGGGGAAGGCTGTAGACGACCTTGCCGTTCTCGATGGTCTTGACGAGGGTGGGGACCTCGGCCTTCCACTGCGAACGACGGGCGTGGGTGTTCGCGCGGGACTTCTTCCTCTTGGGAACAGCCATGATTCTCTCTTCTCTACCTCTAGTCGGATTCGGTGCGGGCGGTCGCGCCCTCACCGCTGTCTGCGGAAGCTCTGTCGGTGGAAGCTCCGGGCGCTGCGGCCCCGCCGTCCCCCTCGCTCAACCCTGCGAGCGCGGCCCACCGGGAGTCGCGCGGCGCCTCGGGTTCGGGCGTGGAGGAATCGGCCAGCCGCTCCCCCGTGACGGGGTCGAGGCCCGGACAGTCCGGCCGGCAGACCGGCTGGAACGGCAGCGACAGAACCACCGCATCCCTGACCAGAGGTTCAAGATCCACGTGGTCGTCGTGAACCTCATAGTCGAAAGCTTCGTCAGAAGAGTACGCGAAAAGTTCCTGGAACTCGACATCGACAGGCAGGGAGATGTCGGTCAGGCACCGGCTGCACTCGCCGTCGGCCCTCGCCGACACCTCGACACTGGCCAGGATCCCCTCGTGCACGGACTCGAGCCGGACGTCGAGATCGACGGCCGATCCCTTGCGGACCGCGACGATCCCCTCGCCGAACTGCTCCGGCGCCTCGAGCTCGAGGCGGTGCTCGCGCATCTCTCCCGGTCGCCTCACGAGGTCGCGCACGTTCACGGTGAACGGCGTCTTCTTGAAAGTAGTCACGAGGGTCCAGCCTACCCCTCCCGGGCCCCTCCGGGGCGGGAGGGGTAGGGAGGAGCCGGGAGGGGCGGAGTCCGGGCTCAGGCGCCGCCGGCCTCCAGCGTCACGTCGATCGGCGCGTAGTCGGCACCGCTCGTGTCCACTCCCTCGTCGGCGAGCTCCGCGAGCGCCTTCTCGACGTACTCGTTCGAGTAGGCGGTGGCGGGCGGGTCCGCGCTGATGATCGTCGCCCCCGTCTCGTTCTCCGTCTCCTTCGCGATGTCGACCGTCTGCTGCCACGCGGCCTCGTCGATCATCCCGACGCCGCTCGTCGAGGGCCAGATCAGCTTGTTGACCTCGTTGGTCATCCAGAGCTGGTGGCTGGTGCCGAGCGTGGATCCGGCCGCGGTGACGATGTCGGCCGCCGCCTGCGGGTCGTCCTTCGCGAAGATCCAGCCCTTGATCGAGGCCTTGATGAAGGCGACCGTCTGCTCGGCGTACGCGTCGTCGTCGGCGAGCCTGCCCGCGTCCGCCCAGATCGCGTCCTGGAGCATCGCGGTCCCGATGTCGTTCCAGCTGATGACGTTCAGGTCGTCCGGCTGGTACAGCTCGCCTGTGGCGGGGTTCACGGTCTCGAGGACCTGGGCGTACTCGTTGTAGGTCATCGCCTGGGCCGCGTCGATGTCGCCCGCGAGGAAGCCGTTCATGTCGAACTGCTGCTGCACCAGCGAGATGTCGTCGAGGGAGACGCCGTCCTTCTGCATGCCGGCGAACAGCTCCCACTCGTTGCCGTAGCCCCAGCTGCCCACGCTCTTCCCGGCGAGGTCGGCGGGCGAGGTGATCCCCTTGTCCTTGAAGGAGATCTGCGTGGTGGCGCTGCGCTCGAAGATCTGCGCGACGTCGGTGATCCCGGCCCCCTGCTCGATCGAGCCGAGGACCTTGGGCACCCAGGAGATCGCGTAGTCCGCGTCGCCCGAGGCGAGCACGTCCTGGGGGACGATGTCGCCGCCTCCCTCGGCGATCGTCACGTCGAGGCCCTCGTCCTCGTAGTAGCCCTGGTCGAGCGCGGCGTAGTACCCGGCGAACTGCGCCTGGGCCACCCACTGCAGCTGCAGGGTGACCGGCGCGAGGCCGCCGGAGCTGGAAGCCGACCCCGGGTCGGAGCCGCCGGAGGCGCTGCAGCCGGTGAGCGCGAGGCCCACGGCCGCGAAGGCGGCGGTCGTCGTCAGGGTGATGCGGGTGCGTCTGGTCACGGGTCCTCCTGGTGCGGTCTGCGGGGTCGCCGGTGCGGCGCGCCCCGTGGTGCGGCGGTGCAGGTGGTGCTGTGGTGCAGGTGGCGCTGATGATGCGGGCGGTGCGGATGGTGCGTCGGGTGGAGTCGGGAATCGGGAGTCGGGAATCGGGAGGATCGAGGAGGGTGCGGGGACGCGCGGCGCCGCGCTCAGCGCAGCCGGCTGCGGCGCAGCGCGAACGCCTCGAGCGCGGCCGTCACGCAGTAGAACGCGAGGCCGACGAGCACGGCGCCCAGGACGTAGGCGTAGGCGAGCGCGTAGTCGCTGCCCGAGGCCGCCGTCGTGATCGACTTGCCGAGCCCGCCCACGGGTCCGCCGAAGTACTCGGCGACCAGCGCCGAGATCACCGCGAGCGAGGAGGCGATGCGGAGCCCCGTGAAGACGTAGGGCACCGCTCCCGGCAGCGTGATCGTGCGGGCCGTCTGCCAGGGGGTCGCCGCGTAGGCCTTCAGCAGGTCGCGGTGCACCGGAGCGGCCTGCCGCAGCCCGCGCAGCGTCGTCACATACACCGGCACGAACACGGCGAGCGCCGCGACGAGCTGCCTCGCGGTCTCGGCGTTCGCTCCGAACATCGTGTAGAGCACCGGAGCGAGGGCGACGATCGGCACGACAGCGGCCGCGGCCACGATCGGCGCGACCAGTCCGTCGAACACCCGCGCGAGCGCCGAGAGTCCGGCGACCACGACCGCCAGCACTGCGCCGACCAGCAGGCCGACCAGCGCGTTGCGGCCGGTCACCGCGCTGCCCTCGGCGACGGAGCCGAGGTTCGCGGCGAACTCCTGTCCGATCGCCAGCGGCGACGGGAGCACGAACGGCTGGATCGCCAGAGCGGTGACCCCGGCCTGCCAGAGCAGGACCGCGGCGATCCCGAGCACGAGCGGCGCGAGCACGCTGCGCGCCAGCGCGGTCGTGCTCACCGGTTCTCCACTCCGCGCGGCACGGCGGCGGGATCGCCGTGCAGCAGCTCGCGCACGGCGCTCACGTCGCGGAAGAACGCCGTGTCCTCCCTGACCGCCGCGTCGCGCTCGGATGCTCCGGGGAGTCCGACCGGGAGGACGTCGCGGATCCTGCCCGGCCGCGGCGACATCACCACGACGCGGTCCGAGAGGAACACCGCCTCCGGGATCGAGTGGGTGACGAAGACGACGGCGGCGCCGGTCTCGCGCCGGATCCGCAGCAGCTCCGTCTGCATCCGTTCGCGGGTCATCTCGTCGAGCGCCCCGAACGGCTCGTCCATGAGGAGCAGGCGCGGGCTCTCGGCGAGCGCCCGCGCGATGGCGACGCGCTGCTGCATCCCGCCGGAGAGCTGGTCCGGGTAGGAGTCGGCGAAGTCGCCGAGCCCGACCAGTGCCAGCAGCTCGTCGACGCGCGAGCGCCGGGCGGTCGCGGCGACGCCGTGCAGCTCCAGCGGCAGGGCGATGTTCGCCCGGATCGTGCGCCACGGCAGGAGGCCCGCCTGCTGGAACGCGATCCCGTAGTCCTGGTCGAGCCTCGCCTGCCGGGCCGTCTTGCCGAACACGGCGATCGAGCCGGAGTCCGGCTCGTCGAGGTCGGCGATCAGCCGCAGCAGCGTCGACTTGCCGCAGCCGGACGGGCCGATCAGCGAGACGAACTCCCCCGCGGCCACCTCGAGCGAGACGTCCTGGAGCGCCGTGACGCTCGCGGCGCGGGCGGTGGTGAAGGTCCTCGTGACGGAGTCGACGACGACCGCGGATCCTGCAGGGCTCATGCGGGCTGCTCCCCTCGGCGGTACGGACGGAGGAGGGTGCCGAGCAGAGCGACGGAGCCGGCGGCCGCGAGGCCCACCAGCACCGCCCCGAGGATCGGCGCCCAGGGCTTGGCGGGGTCGCCTCCGGCAGCGGAGGCGAACTCGATGATCATGCGGCCGATCCCGCCGCGCAGGCCGATCGAGACCTCGGCGACGATCGTGCCGACGACGGCGCTGACCGCTCCGAGCCGGAGGGCCGGCAGCAGGTAGGGCACGCTCGCCGGCAGCCTCAGGCGCACCAGCGTCTTCCACCAGCCGACGCCGTAGACGTGCATCAGCTCGACCTGGTGGGCCGTCGGCGAGCCGAGCCCGCGGAGCGCCCCGATCGAGACGGGGAAGAACGCGAGGTAGGAGGCGATCAGGGCCACCGACATCCAGTTCTCCCAAGTCACCGGTCCGAGCTCGAGCTGCGACCCCCAGCGCCGCACCAGTGGGGCGATCGCGATCAGGGGCACCGTCTGGCTCAGCACGATCCAGGGCAGCACCGCCGACTCCGCCGTGCGGAACCGCTGCATCAGGAGAGCCAGGAGCAGCCCCACGACCGTGCCGACGACCCAGCCGACCGCGGCGATCCCGAGCGAGAAGGCGCTCGCCCCCACGACGGCCGACCAGAGCGCCGGGGCGTTCCGCGCTCCGGTGACCGGCTCGCCGAGCCGGGCCGCGATCTCCCAGAGGTGGGGCATCGCGATGGCGCTCGTGCGCGGGAGCACCGTGACTCCTCCGACGACCACCCCGGCCTCGGGCCCGAGCGCCTTCCAGCCCTCCCACACCAGCGCGAGTAGGAGCAGCCCGGCGGCGCCGAGCACGAGCCCGCGCGCGAGGGCCGGTCTCATGCGCGGGCCACGATGTGCTCGCGCAGCTCCGGGATGATCCGCTCGCCGTACACGCGCAGCGTCTCCTCCTTGTTGTCGTGCTGGAGGTAGCCCGCGAACTGCGTCACGCCGATGTCGGCGAGCGCCCGGAGCTTCTCGACGTGCTCGTCCGCCGTGCCCAGCACGCAGAAGCGCTCCACGATCTCGTCCGGCACGAAGGCGGTGTGGCTGTTGCCCGCGCGGCCGTGCTCGTTGTAGTCGTAGCCCTCGCGCCCGGCGATGTAGTCCGTCAGCGCCTGCGGCACCGCTCCGGAGGCGCCGTAGCGGCCCACGATGTCGGCCACGTGGTTGCCGACCATCCCGCCGAACCAGCGGCACTGGTCGCGCATGTGCTCCCGGTCGGTGCCGATGTACATCGGCGCCGCGACGCAGAACTGCAGCGACTCGGGATCCCGGCCGGCGTTCGCCGCCGCCTCCTTGACGGCGCCGATCATCCAGCGCGCGATGTCCACGTCGGCCAGCTGCAGGATGAAGCCGTCGCCGACCTCGCCCGCGAGCTTCAGGGCGAGCGGGCCGTAGGCGGCCACCCACATCTCCAGGGACGAGCCCCGGCTCCACGGGAACTGCAGCGTCTGGCCGTTGTACTCGACCGGACGGCTGTTGGCGAGCTCGCGGATGACGTGGATCGACTCCCGCAGCGTCTTGAGCGTCGTCGGAGCTCCTCCGGTCACCCTCACCGCCGAGTCGCCGCGTCCGATCCCGCACACCGTGCGGTTCCCGTACATCTCGTTGAGCGTCGCGTGCAGCGAGGCGATGACCGTCCAGTCGCGCGTGGCGGGGTTGGTGACCATCGGGCCGACCGTGATCCGGTGCGTCCTCTCGAGGATCTGCGAGTAGATCACGTAGGGCTCCTGCCAGAGCAGGTGCGAGTCGAAGGTCCACGCGTAGTCGAAGCCGTGCGTCTCCGCGAGGACGGCGAGCGCGACGGTGCGCGAGGCGGGCGGGTTGGTCTGGAGGACGACTCCGAAGTCCATGGGGTTCCTTCTGCTCGATCAGGTGCTGGCTCGGATCGGGTGCCGGCTCAGATCAGGTACTGGCTCAGACCGCGCGGGATGTACGCCCCGTCGCCCTTCGTGCCGACGTAGGAGCCGTCGTCGACGACGACCCTGCCGCGGGAGATCACCGTGTCGACGTGGCCGTCGATCTCGAAGCCCTCCCAGGCCGAGTAGTCCATGTTCATGTGGTGGCTGCGGCCCTCGCCGATCCCGATCGAGGTGTGCCCGCTCGGGTCGTAGACGACGACGTCGCCGTCGGCCCCGGGCTGGATGACGCCCTTCCTCCCGTACATCCCGAACATCCGCGCCGGGGTGGTCGAGGTGAGCTCGACCCAGCGCGGCAGGGAGATCTGCCCCGACACCACGCCCTGGTACATCAGGTCGATCCGGTGCTCCACCGAGCCGATGCCGTTGGGGATCTTCGAGAAGTCGCCGATCCCCATGTCCTTCTGGCCCTTCATGCAGAAGGGGCAGTGGTCGGTCGAGACCATCTGGATGTCGTTGGTGCGCAGCGACTGCCACATGTGGTGCTGATGCCCCTCCGCCTTCGAGCGCAGCGGCGTGGAGCACACCCACTTCGCGCCCTCGAAGCCCGGCGCGCCGAGCTGCTCCTCGAGCGAGAGGTAGAGGTACTGCGGGCAGGTCTCCCCGAAGACGTTCATGCCACGGTCGCGGGCCTGCGCGATCTGCTCCACCGCCTGCTTCGCGGAGACGTGCACCACGTACAGCGGCGCGCCGGTGAGGTCGGCGATCATGATCGCGCGGTGCGTCGCCTCCTCCTCCGCCTGCCAGGGTCGAGAGGTGCCGTGGAAGTACGGCGCGGTGTTCCCGGCGGCGAGGGTCTGCTTCACCAGCTCGTCGATGAGGGCGCCGTTCTCGGCGTGCATCATCATCATCGCGCCGTTCTCCGCGCCCTTCTGGAACGCCCGGAGGATCTGCCCGTCGTCCGAGAGGAACACGCCCTTGTAGGCCATGAACAGCTTGAAGCTGGTCACCCCCTCGCGCATCAACTCGTCCATCGCGACGAGCGAGGAGTCCTGCACGTCCGAGAGGATCTGGTGGAAGCCGTAGTCGATCGCGCAGTTGCCGGCCGCCTTCTCCTGCCACGCCTGGAACCGGTCGACGACGCTCTCGCCCGGGTACTGCACCACGAAGTCGACGATCGACGTCGTGCCGCCCCAGGCCGCGGCGCGCGTGCCGGTCTCGAAGGTGTCCGAGGCGGAGGTGCCGCCGAACGGCATCTCCATGTGCGTGTGCGCGTCGATCCCGCCCGGGATCACGTACTTGCCGCTCGCGTCGATCACCCGGTCGACGTGGGCCGCCAGATCGAAGCCCAGCAGCGTGGAGCCGGGGGCGAGGACGGCGGCGATGGTCTCGCCGTCGATCAGGACGTCAGCGGCTCCGGTGCCGGTCGCGTTGACGACCGTCCCGCCGGTGATGAGGGTCTTCATCGGTCTTCCCCGTCTCGGTCTGCGGTCACGGCTTCGGGATGCTGGTGTACGACTCCGGCCGGCGGTCCCGGTAGAACTGCCAGTCGTCGCGCATCTCCTGCACCATGTCCATCTCGAGATCGCGGATCAGGATCTCCTCGGCCTCGCCCGAGCCCCGCTCGCCGACGAACTCCCCGCGCGGATCGATGATCTGGCTGGTGCCGTAGAAGTCGACCGCGAGGTCGCCGTACTCGTTGTCCTCCCGGCCGACGCGGTTGGGCTGCAGCACGAAGTAGCCGTTCGCCACCGCGGCCGCCGGGCCCTCGACCTCCCAGAGGCGGTTCGACAGGCCGGGCTTGGTGGCGTTGGGGTTGAAGACGAGGTGGGCGCCGTTCAGGCCCAGCTCCCGCCAGCCCTCCGGGAAGTGGCGGTCGTAGCAGATGTGGACGCCGACCTTGCCGACCGCGGTGTCGAAGACCGGGAAGCCGAGGTTCCCGGGCCGGAAGTAGAACTTCTCCCAGAAGCGGTCCAGGTGCGGGATGTGGTGCTTGCGGTACTTGCCGAGGATCGTCCCGTCGGCGTCGACCACGACCGCGGTGTTGTAGTAGACGCCGGTCTGCTCCTCCTCGTAGATCGGGAGGATCATCACCACGCCCAGCTCCTTCGCGAGGGCCGCGAAGCGCTGCACGATCGGCCCGTCGGCGGGCTCGGCGTAGCGGTAGTACTTCTTGTCCTGGGTGATGCCGAAGTACGGGCCGTAGAACAGCTCCTGGAAGCAGACGATCTGCGCGCCGTCGGCTGCGGCGTCCCGGGCCATCCGCTCGTGCTTGTCGAGCATCGACTCCTTGTCGCCGGTCCAGGTCGTCTGGGTGATCGCTGCGCGGACGATGGTCATCGGTACCTCCATGCTCGGGCGTCCCTGTCCGGCTCCGGTGTGCTCCGCCGGGCGGTGCGGAGCCGGGGACGTGGACCCACTGTGGTCCCCGCCGGGCCCGAAGGCAATGACGGACCGTCCGGCTCCGGGGACAGGGCTTCATCGTCGGGGTTCGACGTTTCCCCGGTGTTTCCGGCGCGGATCCGCAGCATTAAGGCTCGCCGGGGGAGGAATCCGTCCGTGCCGCTAGCGTGGGCGGATGCGCATCACGATCCTGGCCGGAGGCGTCGGCGGCGCCCGCTTCACCTCGGCGGTCCGCGAGCACCTCCGCGATCTCGAGGCCGCCGGCGGCGAGGCGAGCGAGATCATCGTCGTCGTCAACACCGGCGACGACATGTGGCTCACCGGCCTCAAGGTCTGCCCCGACCTCGACTCGATCACCTACGCGCTCGGCGGAGTGAACGACACGGAGCGCGGCTGGGGGCGGGCCGGCGAGAGCGAGCGGGTCTCGGCCGAGCTCACTGCCTTCGGCGTCGGCTGGCCGTGGTTCACCCTGGGCGACCTCGACCTCGGCACCCACATCGCCCGCAGCTCGATGCTGCGCGACGGCCTCACCCTCTCGGAGGCGACCGCCCGGATCACCGCCCGCTGGCCGCTGGGGGTCCGCCTGCTGCCGATGTCGGACCAGGACGTCGAGACCCACGTCGAGGTCGAGCTCCCCGGCGAGGGCGTGCGGCTCCTCCACTTCGAGGAGTGGTGGGTGCGGCTGCGCGCGTCCGCGCCGGCCCGCCGGTTCGTCCAGCAGGGGGTGGAGAGCGCCCGCCCCGCCCCGGGCGTGCTGGAGGCGATCGCCGACACCGACGCGGT
Source organism: Rathayibacter sp. AY1E6 (assembly GCF_002931115.1). Lineage (NCBI taxonomy): Bacteria > Bacillati > Actinomycetota > Actinomycetes > Micrococcales > Microbacteriaceae > Rathayibacter > Rathayibacter sp. AY1E6. Next base: position 33,796 of record NZ_PSVK01000011.1, read on the forward strand.
GCTCGTCGCCCCCTCCAATCCCGTCGTCTCGATCGGCACGATCCTCGGCGTCCCCGGGATCGCGGACGCCCTCCGCCGGACCTCCGCACCCGTCGTGGGCGTCTCCCCCGTCATCGGAGGCGCGGTGGTGCGCGGCATGGCCGACGCCTGCCTCGCCGCGATCGGCGTCGAGACCTCCGCCGAGGCCGTCGGCCGGCACTACGGAGCCCGGAGCGGGGGCGGCCTCCTCGACGCCTGGCTCGTCGGCGAGGAGGACGCGGACGCGGTCCCGGCGCTCGAGTCGGCGGGGCTCCGCGCCCGCTCCGTGCCGCTCTGGCTGACCGGCCGGGACACCTCCGTGCGGCTCGCCGCCGACGCTCTCGCCGCCGCGAGGGGCTGAGCGGAGCCTCCTCCCGGGGCCGCGCACCGCGTGTCGCAGCGCGGATGCGGTCACGCCTCCCACGGGGCGCCCCGTTCCCTTGTACGGTCGGAGGCGGACGAACTCCCCGATTCACCCCCGCATCGGATCCGGAGCCCCTCGGTCGCGCGCCCGACCGCGTCCTCACCACGTCTCCGAGCCCTGCGGAACCGCGTGCCGTCCCGTCAGGAGGACACCATGGAGCCCAGCTCGAGGATCAGCACCGAGCGGATCGAGCCCGACATCGTGGTGATCCGCCCCGTCGGCCGGCTCGACCTGTCCACGGCGTGGGAGCTCGAAGCGGTCCTCCAGCGCGCGCTCGAGGCGGGAGAGGTCCGCGTGGTCGTCGACCTGGCGGCCGTCGAGTTCCTCGACTCGTCCGGGCTCGGCGTCCTCGTCGCCGGACTCAAGGAGGCGCGGAAGGCGGGCGGCGAGCTGCGCGTGGCCGCCGCCGGCGAGCAGCCCGCCATGGTGCTCGGCCTGTCCAACCTCGACCGCCTGCTCGGGAGCGCCGAGACCGTCGAGGAGGCCTACCGTGCCTGAGCGCTCCTTCGTCGTGCGCACGCCGCCCGAGGACGGCGTCACCGCCGTCCACGAGGCGCTCGAGGAGCTGTGGCTCGAGGAGCCGGGCGTCGCGCCGGTCGACCGGATGTCGTTCGAGACCGCGCTGGTCGAGCTGACCTCGAACATCGTCCAGCACGCCCGGTCGTACCGGCACATCATCTGCCTGGTCGAGATCCGCGTCGACGCGACCGAGCTGCGCGCCTCGCTCAACGACTCCGCCGAGGAGGCGCCCGCCGAGGTCGCCGATCCCCGCGACATGCCGGACGAGTGGGACGAGGCAGGCCGCGGGATCCCGTTCATCCACGCCCTCGTCACCGAGTTCTCCTACCGCCGTGTCGACGGGCAGAACCTCTGGGCACTCGCCCGGACCCGCACGTGAGCGAGCCGACCGAGCGCGCCCGCCTCGCCGCGATCGCCGAGCTCGGGATCGGCCTGAGCACCCCCCAGGAGCGCTTCGACAGGATCACCCGCATCGCCCGCCGGCTCCTGCGCGTCCCCCTCGCCGAGATCAACATCCTCGAGGAGTCGACGCAGTTCACGAAGTCGCCCCAGCGCTCGGCGCGGGCGAGCAGGATGCTGCGCGCCGACTCGATGTGCGACGTCACGGTCCAGCAGGGCGACATCCTCGTCGTCGAGGACGCCACCGCCGATCCGCGGTTCGCCGACCGCGGAGTCGTCACCGGATCCCCTCACGTGCGCTTCTACGCGGGCCGCCCGCTCGTCGTGGGGGACGGCCTCCGCGTCGGCACGATCTGCATCATCGACAGCGAGGTGCGCGGCTTCTCGGAGGAGGAGCGCGAGATCCTCGAGGACCTCGGCCGGTGGGCGGAGCGGGAGCTGCGCGAGATCGCCTTCTCCGGACGCGCGAGCGAGACGCAGGAGCGGCTCTGGCCCCCGCGCCTCGACCTCGGCGAGTGGAGCCTCGACTCGCTGACCACGCCGCTGCACGACGTCGCCGGCGACTACACGGCGTGGCGTCGCAGCGGGGACGATCTCTCCCTCGAGCTGGTCGACGTGATGGGCAAGGGGGTCTCGGCGGCGATCGTCGCCTCCGCGATCCGCTCCGCGTTCCAGGCGCGGCCGGAGCTCCCTCCCGCGGCAGCCGTCGAGGCCGTCAACCGCCAGCTCCTGCCCGACCTGACCGCGACCGGCATGTTCGCGACCGCGCTGATCGCCCGGGTCGACCTCGCGAGCGGCGCCGTCTCGTTCGTGGACAGCGGCCACGGCCTCACCCTCCTGCTGCGCGCCGACGGCACCACGGAGCGGCTCGCCTCCACGGGCGTCCCGCTCGGCATCGCCGCCGACGTCTCCTGGGAGGAGGAGCAGCGCGTGCTCGCCCCCGGCGACGCGCTCTTCTCCTGCAGCGACGGCCTGCTCGACGTCTTCGGCGGGCGCCTCGACGCGCTCGACCGTCTCGCCGAGCTGGTGCGGAGCAACGACGACCCCGCTCTCTTCGAGCGTCTGCATGCTCTCGCAGACGACGCGCACGACGATGTGACAGCGTTGGTGCTGCGGCGCTCCGCAGCGCCCGCCCCCTCCTGATCCTGATCGAAAGGACCTCCCCATGCCTGGTGCACTCGTCCTCGCCGGCGGCGGCCTCGCCGGAATCGCCTGGGAGCTCGGCGTCCTCCGCGGCCTCGCCGACGCCTCCCCCGAGGGGGCCCGCCTCCTGCTCGATCCGTCGACGACCTTCATCGGCACCTCCGCGGGCTCCGCGGTCGCCGCGCAGCTGAGCACCGGCACCGGCCTCGACGAGTCGTACGAGGCCCAGCTCCAGGAGGAGTCCGCCGAGATCGGAGCGGACGTCGACGGTGAGCGCCTCCAGGCCCTCTTCGCCGCGGCCGTCGAGGGCGCGACCTCGCCCCAGGACGCGCGGCGCCGCATCGGCACCCTCGCGCTCGAGGCCGAGACGCTCCCCGAGGACACCCGCCGGGCCGTCATCTCGGCCCGCGTGGGCGACGCCGACTGGCCCGAGCAGCGTCTGCTCATCACCGCGGTCGACACGGCCACCGGTGAGCTGCGCGTGTTCGACCGCGAGAGCGGTGTCGGCCTCGTCGACGCGATCTCCGCCAGCTGCGCCGTCCCCGGGGTCTGGCCTCCCGTCAGCATCGACGGCGTCCGCTACATGGACGGCGGCGTCCGCTCCGGCAGCAACGCCGACCTCGCCGCGGGAGCCGACTGGGTCCTGATCGTCACTCCGCTGCCCGGAGTCGGCACGCCCGGCGCGGGCCTGATCCCGACCGGCGAGCTCGACGCCCTCGCGGACTCGCGGGTCGAGGTGGTCTACGCCGACGAGGAGTCGGTGCGCGCCTTCGGCCCGAACTCGCTCGACCCGGCCGTCCGCGCCGCCTCCGCCCGCGCCGGACGTGCTCAGGGCGCCCGGCTCGCCTCGCGGATCGCCGCGCTGGTCGGCGCCGAGTAGCCGGTCTCAGCGCCGCACGCTGTAGCGCGTGAAGACCGTGCCGTCGGCGAAGCGGTGCTCCTCGCGCAGGTCGAGGCGCGCATGGAACCCGCACGGGAGGAAGTGGGTCCCGCCGCCCACCGCCACCGGCACCGTGTAGACCTGCACCTCGTCGACGATCCCGGCGAGCAGCGCGTGCCGGGCGAGGGTCGGCCCGCCGATCGAGACGTCGTGGTCGGCGGCGCTGACCTGCGCGGCGACGACGACCGGGTCGAACCCGCCCTCGACGCGGGTGCGGCGGGTCTCGGCCGACTCCAGCGTCGTCGAGTACACGACCTTGTCGGCCGCCCGCCACATCTCCTGGAAGTCGCGGATGAACGCGAACTCCTCCGCCAGTGCCCAGGTCTGCTCCCACGCGCGCATGACCTCGTACATGCGCCGCCCGTACAGGTACGTGCGCACCCGCCCCTCGCGCTCCGTGATGAAGCGGTGCACGGCGGGTCGCGGCTCCGCCCAGGCGAATCCGCCGTCCGCGTCGTTCACGTAGCCGTCGAGCGACGCGATCGAGCTGTAGATGAGCGCGCCCACGTCGGCCTCTCTCCGTGGCCGGCTTCGGGACCGCCCACGGGCGCGACCGTAGGCCTCCCGCCTCCGTCCGGCAATGTCCGCCGGGGCCTCTGGCGCGGATCGACGGGTCGCCGCTGCTCCTGGTGGCGCTCCCGGCGGTCGGCGCCCCCTCCCGGACCGCGTACCGTGGTCGTGCCGCAGGGAGCGGCCGTGAAGGGTTCGGGATGAAGATCAGCCAGCTGCGCCACTTCGTGGCGGTCGCCGAGGAGCTGCACTTCGTGCGCGCCGCCGAGCGCCTCGGCATCTCGCGGCAGAAGCTCGACTCCTCCGTCGCCGCCGTCGAGCTCGACCTCGGCAAGCCGCTCTTCGAGCCCGGTGCCGCCGCCACGACCCTCACCGCGGCCGGGCGGCAGCGCCTCGCCTCGGCCCGCGAGGAGCTCGCCGCGCTCGGCGACGAGCCGGAGGCGGCCCCGAAGTCGGGAGGCAAGGCCAAGGCCTCCAAGGGGACCGGGCGCGCCCCGATCGTCAAGGGCCAGCCGAAGCCCTACAAGCGCCGCCAGTCCCGCTGACGCGCAGCGTCCGATCGACGGAGGTGGTGGGCCCTACCGGGCTCGAACCGATGACATCCACGGTGTAAACGTGGCGCTCTACCAACTGAGCTAAAGGCCCCCGTCGCGGGAGCACCCGCGGACGATCGACTCGATCCTACGGCAGGCGGAGCGGCCCCCTGCGGGCACTAGCCTCGGCACATGACCGCCGACAGCGACTCCCGCGCGAGGCGGCGCGCCGAGAGCCGCTGGCCCGCCTCCGCCGCGATCCTGGTGGCCGTCGCACTGAACGTGGCCGGCCACAGCGCCGACACCTCGGTGGTCCGCCTCGTCGCCGCCGGCATCACGCTCGCGCTGCTCGTGCCGCTGTTCGTCGTGAACCCGCACCGGCTCGACAGCGAGACGCGCTGGTCGCGCGGGGTCTCCATCGCCCTGGCGGTCGTGCTCGCCGTGGCGAACCAGGTGAACGTGGTCGCCGTGGTGATCGACCTCGTCGACGGGACGGCCGACGGCCCGCCGCTGCTGCTCACCGCGCTCCAGGTCTGGGTCACCAACGTCGTCGCGTACGCGCTGCTGTTCTGGGAGCTCGACCGCGGCGGTCCGGTCGCCCGCGGAACGCTTCCCCGCACCGAGCTGCCGGCGGCCGACTTCGCCTTCCCGCAGGACACCTACCGCGACACAGCGCCCGAGGTCGCCGCGACCTCCTCCGAGCGCGCCGACTGGCGGCCCGGCTTCGTGGACTACCTCTCGGTGTCGACGACGAACACCATGGCGTTCAGCCCGACCGACACGATGCCGCTGTCGAGCCGGATGAAGCTCCTGATGATCGCCGAGGCGTTCACCGGATTCGTCCTGCTGGCCCTCGTGATCTCGCGGGCCGTCAACATCCTCAGCTGACGACCGGGGCGGTCCGCCTCCGGAGGGTCAGCCGTGCGCGGGGGCGAGCGCGTCGATCGCGGCGCGGTAGGCGTCGATCGAGCGAGGCTCGCCCGGGGCGGTCATGAACGTGTCCCGGATGACGCCGGCCTTGTCGATCAGGAAGGTCGCGCGGGTCGCGTAGCCCTTCGCCTCGGTGAACACGCCGTACTGCTTGGCGACGTCGCCGTGCGGCCAGAAGTCGGAGAGGAGCGTGAAGTCGTAGCCCTGCTTCTCGCCCCAGGCGCGCAGCGTGTGCTTGGAGTCGACCGAGATGCCGATCAGCTCCACGTCGGCGTGCTCGAAGAGGGAGAGGTTCTCGCGCAGCGCGCAGAACTCGCCCGTGCAGGTGCCGGAGAAGGCGAGGGGGAAGAACACCAGGGCGACGTTGCGCCGCCCGTGGAAGTCGCCCAGCTGGATGCGCTCGCCGTACTGGTTCGCGAGTTCGAAGTCGGGAGCCAGGGTCAGCTTCTCGAGAGCCATCGGTCCGATGTCCTTCCGTGCGCACGAGAGTCGCGCGAGCACGAGGGGCAATGCTAGACCCGCTCCGCGCAGACTCCAAGGAACGGCCCGTCTCCCCCGATCACGGGCCGGTCGACGCGTCCCGTCTGGCGCTCTCCTACAGTCGTCGGCGCACATCCCTCGTGGATCACCACAGTGCGATTCCAGGTTCGGGGCACGGGAATCGCTAGGCTGACGGAGGTGCCCGCGCGCGGCTCGTCATCCGAGCCCCGGATCCGCGGATCCGCACCGCTTCATGAGAGTGATGTCTCGGGCACGATCTGCCCCCAGAGAGAGGTCGAGGGTGACTGTTAACGATCAGGACCCGTATTCCGTCGGTCACGTGGACTCGGACCCCGAGGAAACGTCGGAGTGGAACGAGTCGCTCGATGCGCTCGTCGAGGAGCGGGGCCGGGGTCGCGGGCGCGACGTCATGCTCAGCCTCCTCAAGCGCTCCAAGGAGCTCCACCTCGGCGTGCCGATGGTGCCCACCACGGACTACATCAACACCATCGCGCCCGAGAACGAGCCCGACTTCCCGGGCGACGAGGACGTCGAGCGCCGCTACCGCGCGTGGATCCGCTGGAACGCGGCCATCCTCGTGCACCGCGCGCAGCGTCCCGGCATCGGGGTCGGCGGCCACATCTCGACGTACGCGTCGAGCGCCTCGCTGTACGAGGTCGGCTTCAACCACTTCTTCCGCGGCCAGGACCACCCGGGCGGCGGCGACCAGATCTTCATCCAGGGCCACGCCTCGCCCGGCCCGTACGCGCGCGCCTTCCTCGAGGGACGCCTGAGCGAGCACCAGCTCGACGGATTCCGCCAGGAGAAGTCGCACCGGGGCGGCGGGCTCTCCAGCTACCCGCACCCGCGGCTCATGCCGGAGTTCTGGCAGTTCCCGACCGTGTCGATGGGCCTCGGCCCGATCAACGCGATCTACCAGGCGCAGGCGAACAAGTACCTCACCAACCGCGGCATCAAGGACGCCTCCGACCAGCAGGTCTGGGCGTTCCTCGGCGACGGCGAGATGGACGAGGTCGAGTCGCGCGGTCAGCTCCAGGTCGCCGCGAACGACGGCCTCGACAACCTGAACTTCATCGTCAACTGCAACCTCCAGCGCCTCGACGGACCCGTCCGCGGCAACGGCAAGATCGTGCAGGAGCTCGAGTCGTACTTCCGCGGCGCGGGCTGGAACGTCATCAAGCTCATCTGGGGCCGCGAGTGGGACGACCTGCTCGCCCGCGACACCGAGGGCGCGCTGCTCGACCTGATGAACAAGACGCCCGACGGCGACTTCCAGACCTACAAGACGGAGGACGGCGCCTACGTCCGCGAGAACTTCTTCGGCCGCGACCCGCGCGCCAAGAAGCTCGTCGAGGGCTACTCCGACGAGCAGATCTGGGGCCTGCGCCGCGGCGGCCACGACTACCGCAAGATCTACGCGGCCATGAAGGCCGCGACGGAGCACAAGGGCCAGCCCACCGTCATCCTCGCCCACACCATCAAGGGCTACGGTCTCGGCCGCAGCTTCGAGGGCCGCAACGCGACCCACCAGATGAAGAAGATGACGCTGGACAACCTCAAGTCGTTCCGCGACACCATGCGCATCCCGATCACGGACGCGCAGCTCGAGGAGAACCCCTACCTGCCGCCGTACTACCACCCCGGTCAGAACGACGAGGCGATCGAGTACCTGCAGGAGCGCCGCCGCGCGCTCGGCGGCTACCTCCCCGAGCGCCGCTCGAAGTACACGCAGCTGAACCTTCCCGAGGACTCGGCCTACGCGGTCGGCAAGAAGGGCTCCGGGACGCAGGAGATCGCCACCACCATGGCGTTCGTCCGCATCCTGAAGGACATCCTCCGCTCGAAGGACTTCGGCAACCGCGTCGTCCCGATCATCCCGGACGAGGCGCGCACCTTCGGCATGGACGCGTTCTTCCCGAACGCGAAGATCTACAACCCGCGCGGCCAGCACTACACGTCGGTCGACCGCGAGCTCCTCCTGGCCTACAAGGAGAGCCCGCAGGGCCAGATCCTCCACGTCGGCATCAACGAGGCGGGCGCCCTCGCGGCGTTCACCGCGATCGGCACCTCGTACTCGACGCAGGGCGAGCCGCTCATCCCGGTCTACGTCTTCTACTCGATGTTCGGGTTCCAGCGCACGGGCGACGCGATCTGGGCGGCCGGCGACATGATGTCGCGCGGCTTCATGATCGGCGCCACCGCGGGACGCACCACGCTGACCGGCGAGGGCCTCCAGCACGCGGACGGGCACTCCCCGATCCTCGCGGCGACCAACCCCGCCGTCGTGAGCTACGACCCGGCCTACGGGTACGAGATCGCGCACATCGTGCAGTCCGGACTCGAGCGCATGTACGGCGGGAAGCACACCGACCCGAACGTCATGTACTACATCACGGTCTACAACGAGCCGATCGTGCAGCCGAAGGAGCCGGAGGACGTCGACGTCGAGGGCATCGTCCGCGGCATCCACCGCATCTCCTGGGGCCAGTGGGACGGGCCGAAGGCCCAGCTCCTCGCCTCGGGCGTCGCGGTGCCGTGGGCGATCGAGGCGCAGAAGCTCCTCGCCGAGGACTGGGGCGTCTCGGCGGACGTCTGGTCGGTCACCTCGTGGAACGAGCTGCGCCGCGACGGCATCAAGGCCGAGCAGCACAACTTCCTCCACCCCGAGGACGCCGAGCAGGTGCCGTACGTGACGCAGAAGCTGGCCGACGCGAAGGGCCCCTTCGTCGCCGTCTCGGACTTCTCGCACCAGGTCCCCGACCAGCTGCGCCAGTTCATCCCGGGCGACTTCGCGACGCTCGGCGCGGACGACTTCGGCTTCTCGGACACCCGTGCGGCGGCGCGGCGCTACTTCCAGATCGACGGCCCCTCGGTCGTCGTGCGGACGCTGCAGCTGCTCGCCAAGCGCGGCGAGGTCGACCCCTCGCTCGCCGTCCAGGCGATCGAGAAGTATCGCCTCCTCGACGTCAACGCCGGCACCACCGGCAACGCGGGCGGCGAGAGCTGACGGACGAGTCCGTGCTCTCGCAGGAACCCGCACCGTCGAGTGCGCGGGGTCCTGCTCCTGCGGCGGAGCGTCCGGCCACCCGGCCGGGCGCTCCCCGCACGAAGGAGCAGACCCTCGCCTGGCTGCGCACCCTCGCCGGTGAGCTCTCGACGCAGACGATCAAGCGACTCGAGGACACGCTGCCCTGGTACGGCAGCATGCCCCCCGGTCGGCGCTCGGCGGTCGGCCTCGTCGCCCAGGCCGGCATCACCTCGTTCATCTCGTGGTTCGACGACCCGTCGGCCACGCCGTGGATCGCGGCGGACGTGTTCGGAGCCGCTCCCCGCGAGCTGCTGCGCTCCGTCTCGCTGACGCAGACGCTGCAGCTGATCAAGGTGACGGTCGAGGTCGTCGAGGACCGGATCAAGAACGGCGGGGAGGACCTCCGCGAGGCGATCCTCCTCTACTCGCGCGAGATCGCCTTCGCCGCGGCCGACGTCTACGCGCGCGCCGCCGAGGCCCGAGGACTCTGGGACGCGCGCCTGGAGGCGCTGGTCGTCGACTCGATCCTCACGGGCGAGGCCGACGACGAGCTGCCCAGCCGGATCGCCGCCCTCGGCTGGCACGGCCACGGCGAGGTCGCCGTCCTGGTGGGCACCGCCCCCAAGATGCTCGACGTCGACCAGCTGCGCCGCACGGCCCGGCACATGGACGCCGACGTGCTGATCGGCGTGCAGGGCAGCCGGCTCGTCCTGGTCATCGGCCGCGCCGAGCCGAGCGAGAACGCCACGGAGGAGACCGGTCCGCCGGTCGCGTTCCTCGAGATCGCGGAGGCGCTCGAGCCCGGCTTCGGGACGGGCCACCTCGTCCTCGGCCACGAGGTGCCGACCCTGGTCGAGGCGTCCCGCAGCGCCCGCGCGGCCCTCGCCGGGTTCGCGGTCGCCCGCTCCTGGCGGAACGCGCCGCGACCGGTCAACGCCGACGACCTCCTTCCCGAGCGCGCCCTCGCCGGCGACCCGCTCGCCCGCCAGAGCCTCATCACGCAGATCTACCGGCCCCTGCAGAAGCACTCGACCGAGCTGCTGACCACGCTGTGGGCCTACCTCGACAACGGCCGCTCGCTCGAGGCGACCGCCCGCGAGCTGTTCGTGCACCCGAACACGGTGCGCTACCGCCTCAAGCGGGTCGCCGAGGTGATCGGCTGGGACGCGACGGGCGCCCGCGAGGCGCTCATCCTCCAGTCCGCCCTCATCCTCGGCTCCATGAGCGACCCGGACGGCGCCGTCCGCCGGAAGCCGTCCCGACGCTGAGGCCCTCCGCTCGCCGAACCCCTCCCGCCCCTGAACACTTGTAGACCCGCGACAAGCTCTTTGTGCTTTGTCAGTGGCTCCACGCGCCGCACGTGCGAGCGCAGATCGGAAGACTGGATACCGTGATCGTCGTCGTCGCCCCGGGTCAGGGCTCCCAGACCCCCGGATTCCTCGCCCCCTGGCTCGAGATCCCCTCCGTGGCCGAGCAGGTCGCCGCGCACTCGGAGGCGGTCGGCATCGACCTCGCCGCGCACGGCACCGTCTCGGACGCGGACACCATCCGCGACACCGCGGTCGCCCAGCCCCTGATCGTCTCCGCGGGACTCGTGAGCCTCGCCGCCCTCCTCGAGGGCGGACGGCGCGAGCGCATCGCGGGCATCGCCGGCCACTCCGTCGGCGAGATCACCGCGGCCGCCGGAGCCGGGGTCCTCACCGAGGCCGACGCGCTGGTGTTCGTCCGCGAGCGCGCCCGTGCCATGGCCGCTGCGGCCGCCGCCGAGCCGACCGCGATGAGCGCGGTCCTCGGCGGCGACGAGCAGGCCCTGATCGCCCGTCTCGACGAGCTCGGCCTCGAGCCGGCCAACTACAACGGCGGCGGGCAGATCGTCGTCGCCGGCGCGGTCGACGCGCTCGAGGCACTCAAGGCGGAGCCGCTCCGCGGGACCCGCGTGATCCCCCTGCAGGTGGCCGGCGCCTTCCACACCCGCTACATGGCGCCCGCCCGCGACTCCCTCGCCGGCGTCGCCGCCGGGCTGACCCCCTCCGACCCGACGCTCCGGCTCTGGACGAACCGCGACGGGTCGGTCGTCGACTCCGGTGCCGCGTTCCTCGAGCTGCTCGTCGGCCAGGTCGCCTCCCCCGTCCGCTGGGACCTCTGCATGGCGGCCTTCGCCGACGCGGGCGTCACCGGGATCATCGAGCTGGCACCCGCCGGCGCGCTGGTCGGCCTCGCCAAGCGCGGCCTCAAGGGCGTGCCGAGCATCGCCATCACGACCCCCGACGACGTGGACGCCGCCCGCGCCTTCCTCGACGAGCACGCCGCCTAGCAGGAGAGACCCCATGACGACCCCTTCCCTCACCCAGTCCAGCGGCAGCGCGTACACCCGAATCCTCGGCATCGGCGCGGCACGCGGCGACCTCGTCGTCCCGAACGACGACCTGATCGAGCCGATCAACTCCTCCGACGAGTGGATCCGCCAGCGCACCGGCATCATCGAGCGCCGCCGCGCCTCCGCCGACATCCACGCGGTCGACCTCGCGACCACCGCCTCCCTCGAGGCGATCGAGAAGGCGGGCATCCGCCCGGACCAGATCGGCGTCGTGCTCGTCTCCACGATCAGCAACACCGTGCAGACCCCGTCGCTGGCCGCGCTCCTCGCGGACCGCATCGGCGCGAACCCCGCCCCGGCGTACGACATCTCGGCCGCCTGCGCCGGCTACACCTACGGCATCGCCCAGGCCGACTCCTTCATCCGCTCCGGCCTGGCCGAGTACGTGCTCGTCGTCGGAGCCGAGAAGCTGTCCGAGCTGGTCAAGTCGACCGACCGCAGCATCTCCTTCCTCCTGGGCGACGGCGCGGGCGCCGCGGTCGTCGGCCCCAGCGACACCGCCGGCATCTCGAAGACCGTGTGGGGATCCGACGGCTCCAAGTGGGACACCGTCGGCATGGACAACCCGCTCGCGGCCTACCGCGACGGCACCGCCGAATGGCCCACCCTCCGCCAGGACGGCCCGTCGGTCTTCCGCTGGGCGGTCTGGGAGATGGCCAAGGTCGCCAAGCAGGCGCTCGCGGAGGCGGGCGTCCAGCCCGAGGACCTCGCCGCGTTCATCCCCCACCAGGCGAACATGCGCATCATCGACGAGCTCGCGAAGCAGCTGAAGCTCCCCGAGACCGTCGCTATCGGCCGCGACATCGAGACCACCGGCAACACCTCCGCCGCGTCGATCCCGCTCGCCACCCACCGCCTGCTCGAGGAGCACCCGGAGCTGCACGGCGGACTCGCGCTGCAGATCGGCTTCGGCGCCGGACTGGTGTTCGGCGCGCAGGTCGTGGTGCTCCCGTGACCGGCGCGACCCCACCCCTAAACTGACCTACGGTCACTGACGAACACCCGAAGAACCCCCAAGGAGAGAACCATGGCACTGTCCAACGAAGAAGTCCTCGCCGGCCTGGCCGAGCTTGTCAACGACGAGACGGGCATCGCCACCGACTCCGTCGAGATGGACAAGTCGTTCACCGACGACCTCGACATCGACTCCATCTCGATGATGACCATCGTCGTCAACGCCGAGGAGAAGTTCGACGTGAAGATCCCCGACGACGAGGTCAAGAACCTCAAGACGGTCGGCGACGCGGTCCGCTTCATCGTCAAGGCGTCCGAGTAGTCGTCGCCCGCGCACCCCGTCCTCGTGGCGGACACCCCGGCCGGCGATCGTCGGCCGGGGTGAGCCCGGCACCCACCCACACGGAACAGAGAAGCTCGTCATGACCAAGAAGATCGTCGTCACCGGAATCGGTGCCAGCACTCCCCTCGGCGGGACCGCCCGGGAGTCCTGGAACGCACTCCTCGCCGGCGAATCAGGCGTCCGCTCCCTCGAGCAGGACTGGGTCGCCCAGTACGACATCCCGGTCACCTTCGCCGCCCAGGCCAAGGTCCGCCCGGAGGAGGTGCTCTCCCGCCCCGAGGCGAAGCGCCTCGACCCCTCCAGCCAGTTCGCGCTCATCTCGGCCCGCGAGGCCTGGGCCGACTCCGGCATCACCGACGTCGACCCGCTCCGGGTGGGCGTCGACTACTCGACCGGCATCGGCGGCCTCTGGACCCTCGTCGACGCGTGGGACACCCTCCGCGAGCGCGGACCCCGCCGGGTCCTCCCGATGACCATCCCGATGCTCATGCCCAACGCGGCCGCCGCCGCCATCAGCATGGCCATCCCCTCCCGCGCCTACGCCCGCACCGACGTGTCGGCCTGCGCCTCCAGCACCGAGGCCCTCGCGAACGCCTACGAGCACATGCAGCTCGGCCTCGCCGACGTGGTCGTCGCCGGCGGCACGGAGTCGGTCGTCCACCCGCTCCCGATCGCCGCCTTCGCGTCGATGCAGGCCCTCTCGCGCCGCAACGACGACCCGGCGACCGCCTCGCGCCCCTACGACGTCTCCCGCGACGGCTTCGTCCTCGGAGAAGGCGCCGCGACGCTCATCCTCGAGACCGAGGAGCACGCCCTCGCCCGCGGAGCCCGCATCTACGCGGAGCTCGCCGGCGGCGCCGTCACCAGCGACTCGTACCACATCACGGCGCCGGACCCCGAGGGCTCCGCCGCCGCCCGCGCCATGATCGGCGCCCTCGAGCAGGCCGGAGCCGCGCTCACCGACGTCACCCACGTCAACGCCCACGCGACGAGCACCCCGGTCGGCGACATCGCCGAGTACCGCGCCCTGCTGCGCGTCTTCGGCGACCACCTCCCGAACATCGCCGTCTCCGCGACCAAGGCGTCCACCGGCCACCTCCTCGGCGGCACCGGCGCGCTCGAGGCCATCTTCACCGTGCTCGCCCTCCACGAGCGCACCGCACCCCCCACCATCAACCTCTTCGAGCAGGACCCCCAGATCCCCCTCGACGTCGTCACCAGCCCCCGCGCCCTCGGCGACGGACCGCTGGTCGCCATCTCGAACTCGTTCGGGTTCGGGGGGCACAATGCTGTTGCCGCTTTCCGGACGGTGTAGCGGGGCGTAGCCCCGCTCCACCGTGCGGAAAGCGGGCTGCGCCGCTCCTTGCGCGGCGCAGGCGCGTCCGCTGGGGAGGGGGGCGGGGTTTCCGAGGGCCGGTGCGGTGCGGCGACGGTGATCCGCTGGAACGCGGATCCCCGGATACGCCTCGTGCCGCGAGGGATCTGCGCCGCCGTCTGGTGCGGGCTGGTGAGCACGCCGTGCTGGTGGGGAGCGCGGGCTTCGCCGCGACTCGCGTCGGATACTCCGATCGCGGAAGCTGTCCGGGTGGGAGCGCGGGCTTCGCCGCGGCTCGGGTAGAAAGCTTCGGTTCAAGCAGCTGTGCTCGAGGGGAGCGCGGGCTTCGCCGCGACCCGGGTCGGATGCTCGGATCAGGGCGGCTGCGCTCGTGGGGAGCGTGCGACTCGCCATTACTCGGGCCGTCGGTGTCGTGCGCAACAGAGGTGCGGGCGGCTCCACGAGTCTTCCGACGCCCTCCGCCGGAACGCGGTGCTCCGCCGACCGTCTGGTCGACGTGCGCAGCGAGCGGCAACCGCGAGGCGACGGCGCGACTTCGAGGCGGGCCTCTGCCGGAACGGGGGTCCGCTGGCCGCCTGGTTCAGGGAGGCGGGAGCGAGCGGCCCCCGCGAGGCGTATCCGCCGATCCGCGTGCCAGCGGATCGGCGTCGCCGGACGCAAGCCGCTCCACGGAACCCGACCACCCGACCGAGCCGACTGCGCGACGCCGCGCGAGGAGCGGCGTCGAATGAACTCAGCCGACCCCGTGCATCCAGACGACGGGGGCGAAGTCGCCGCCGTAGCGGAAGGGCTCGAGCTCGTCCTCCCAGGCCTGGCCGAGGGCGAGGCGCAGCTCGCGGTGCAGCTCGATGGGGTCGGCGCCGGCGAGCTCCATGGCGGAGCGGATGCGGTCCTCGGGCACGACGGTGTTGCCCGCGCTGTCGGTCTGGGCGTAGAAGATGCCGAGCTCGGGCGTGTGCATCCAGCGGCCTCCGTCGACGCCGGGCGAGGGCTCCTCGGTGACCTCGTAGCGGACGTCGGCCCAGCCGCGGAGAGCGGAGGCGATGACGGCACCGGTTCCGACCGGGCCCTCCCAGGCGAATTCGGCGCGCAGTGTGCTGCGGAGCACGGGCTGCTCGATCCAGGCGAAGTTCACGGCACGACCAAGGGCGCGACCTGTCCCCCACTCGAGGTGGGGGCAGAGCGCGCGGGGGGCGGAGTGCACGAAGAGCACACCCCGAGTCTGCTGCGCCACCATGGTGTCCTCCGTTCGTCCCGGTGCGTCTTCCCCAACGACCCGGACCACGGAACACTCTGCGGTGCGCCTTCTTCGATTATGACGGTGGACGTGCCACCACGCCCGATCATGCAGGAGCGGCGGACCTCCGTCAAGGCGGCTCGCCGCGCCTGCTCGACCGGCCGTGGGCGGCTCCTGCCTATACTCAGGTCGTCCGCGCCGCCGGACGCCGCACACCGCCAGACGCCCGCCGGGAGGAGCACCGTGTCCGTCCGCGACGGCCTGCTCGCCCTGCTCACGCTCGGCCCCGCCTACGGCCTCCAGCTGCACGCCGAGCTCCTCGACCGTGCCGCGCACCGGCCCCGGGTCAACGTCGGCCAGATCTACTCGACGCTCGAGCGCCTGCGCGAGCGGGGCCTCGTCGTCTCGGCCGGGTCCACCGACGACGGCCTCCCCCTGCACGCGCTCACCGGCGAGGGCCGCGCGGAGGCGGCCGCCTGGCTGACGGGTGGCGGAGCGTCCCCGGAGGAGGACTGGGACGACGTCCTCGACCGGGTGCTGCTGGCCTCGAGCCTGTCCGGCGCCGACCTCGCCGCCGTCCTCGACGCGTACGAGAGCTCGCTGCCCGCCACCGCCGACGAGCAGGCGGAGGAGGAGGACGCGCACCCGCAGCGCCGCCTCGCCGCGATCGCCGCCCGCGTGCGGGAGGAGGCCCTGCGGCGCCTCCTCGAGGCGGCCCGCGACGAGCTCACGGGCGACGGGCCGGGACGGGGCGTCCGCGGATACGCTCTCGAGCGTCCCCGCCGGGGCCGTCGAGCCTCGAGCTAGGACGAGACAGGCGCGGGTGCCGTCGCCTAGGGTGGTTCGCATGTCCCGCACCCCCCTCGGTCTCCGCGTCCCCTCCCGGGCGCGCCGGCGCCTCGTCGCCGCCGGAGCGGGCACGGTCCTCGTCCTGTGCGCCGCCCTCGCCGCCCCGCTCTCCGCGTCCGCCGCCTACGACCCGTCCGACTATCCCTCGTGGTCCGATGTCGAGGCCGCGAAGTCGAGCGAGAGCGCCACCGCCGCCGAGGTCGACCGCATCACCGCCTTCCTCGCCGACCTGCGCGACCAGGCCGCCGCCCTCACCGACGCCGCCATCAGCCGGGCCGCCGAGGCGGACGCCGCGCAGAGCGCTCTCGACGAGGCGACCCAGCGCGTGAGCGCCCTGGAGGAGCGCGCCTCCGCCGCCCGCTCGGACGCCGACGCAGCGAAGGAGCAGGCCGGCCGTCTCGCCGCGCAGCTCTACCGCAACGGCGGGACCGATGCGACGCTCAACCTCCTCATCGGCGGCGACGAGTCGAGCGAGCTGCTCTACCGCCTCGGCACCATGACGCAGCTCACCCAGCAGACCAGCCGGCTCCAGACCGCGGCGCAGTCGACCGAGAACCAGGCCGTCTCCCTCGCCGCTCAGGCCGAGCAGGCCCGGGGCGAGCGCGTCTCCCTCGCCACCGCCGCGGCCGACGCGCTCTCGGTCGCCCGCTCCGCTCAGGCCGAGGCCGACGCCAAGGTCGCCGACCAGGAGAAGTACAGCCAGGAGCTCTACACCCAGCTCGCCTCGCTCAAGAACACCACCGCCGAGATCGAGCGGGAGTACGCCGACGGCCAGGACGCGAAGTCGGCGTTCGAGGAGCAGCAGCGCCTCTCCCGCCTCGCCGCCGAGGCCGAGGCCGCCCGCCAGCGCGCCGCGTCGGCTCCCGCCGCGGCCGCGGCTCCGGCAGCGCCCTCCAACAGTGGAGGCGGCGGAGGCGGCCCGGTCGAGCTCGGCGACGACGACCCGACCGGCGCGCGCAACAGCTCCGCCAAGACCATCGCCGCCCTCGGCACCTACGCCGGACGCACGGACGGCCTCTCCCCCGCGCAGGCCCAGGCCTACGCCCGGACCGCCGTCGGCCGCTTCGGCTGGGGCGCCGACCAGGTCGACCGGTGCCTCATCCCGCTGTGGAACGGCGAGTCGGGATGGCGCTGGAACGCGCTGAACCGCTCCTCCGGCGCCTACGGCATCCCGCAGGCCCTCCCGGCGAGCAAGATGGCCAACTCGGGAGCCGACTACCAGACGAACGCGGCGACGCAGGTCGACTGGGGCCTCTCGTACATCAAGAGCGCCTACGGCTCGCCCTGCAACGCGTGGTCGAGCTGGAACAACCGCTCGCCGCACTGGTACTGATCCCGCGTCTCACTTCGCCTGGTCGTAGGAGTCGACGACGGCGACGGTGACCGGGAAGTCGACCTCGCCCACTCCGAAGAGCGAGCGTCCGGCGCGCACCGCCGCCTCGCGGACGATCGCGGCGACCCGCTCGCCGACGTCGGCGGGAGCGTGCACGATCACCTCGTCGTGCAGGAAGTAGACGAGGTGCGCCCGGCCGACCGCGCCGCCCTCGGCGCGCAGTCGCGCCCGCAGCTCGCCCATCCAGCAGAGCGCCCACTCGGCCGCGGTCCCCTGCACCACGAAGTTGCGGGTGAAGCGTCCCCACTCGCGCGCTCGCGCCGCATCGGCCGAGAGCCCCTCGGGGCCGGGAGGCGAGCTGCGCCCGAGCCACGTCGAGACGCTCTCGCCGCGCTCCCCCGCCCGAGCCGCCGCCTCGACGTGCGCGACCGAGCGCGGGTAGGCACGGGCGAGCCTCGGGAGCAGCCGTCCGGCCTCCCCGCTCGTCGCCCCGTACATCGCCCCCAGCATCGCGACCTTCGCCCTCGGCCGGTCGGGGACCACGCCGGCGTCGACGATGCCCTGGTAGAGGTCGCGGCCCCGCCCGGCGGCGGCCATGGCCGAGTCGCCCGAGAGCGCGGCGAGGATGCGCGGCTCGAGCTGCGCGGCATCCGCGACCACGAGGCTCCAGCCCGGATCCGCGGTGACCGCGGCGCGGATCTGCCGCGGCAGCTGCAGCGCCCCTCCGCCCGAGGTCGCCCAGCGGCCGGTGACGACGCCGCCCACCACGTACTCCGGCCGGAACCGTCCGTCGCGCACCCACGCGTCGAGCCATGCCCAGCCGTTGGCGGTGAGCAGCCGGGAGAGCTTCTTGTACTCCAGGAGGGGCGGCACCGCGGGATGCTCGAGGGACTGCAGCTCCCAGGAGCGCGTCGACTCGACCGGCAGCCCCGCGCGCCGCAGCGCCTTGAGGAGCTCGGCCGGCGAGTCGGGGTTGAGCTCGGGCGCGCCGAGCTCGTCGCGCAGACGGACGGCCAGCGCCTCCAGCAGGGCCGGGCGGCCGCCGAAGAGCGGGCGGGGGCCGAGCATCCCGGTGAGCACCCGGTCGTGCACATCGGCGCGCCACGGCAGCCCCGCGTGGGCGATCTCGCGAGCGATCAGGGCGCCGACGGACTCGGCGGCGAGCAGCAGGCGGAGCCGGCCGGCCTCGGCGGCGCCGGAGAGCGCCTCCTCCTGCCGGGCCAGCTCGAGGACGGGGTCGAGCTCGTCGGAGCCGCCCGCCGCCTCCTCGAATCCGATCAGCGTGTCCTGCGCGGCGGGAGCCGCGGCTCCCGCGTCCCACGGGTCGAGGGGCGAGCGCGCGAGAGCCGATGCGGCGGCGGAGACCGAGCGGCGGAGGATCGCGCGGGCCAGCCGGAGGTCGTGGCACCGGGCGACGACCACGCCGGCCGACAGCAGTGCGGGGTACCAGCGCGCGGTGTCGTCCCAGACCCAGCGCGGGCGCTCCGGCTCCCGCTCCCGGACGAACGCCGCCAGCTCGGCCGGGCCCCGGCCGCTCCCGGCCTCGGCGACGCCGACGGGGTCGACCGCCCGCCACGCCCCCGTGGGGCCGCCGACGAGTGCGAGGAGCATCGGGCCATTCTCCCCCGTGGCGGACACGGAGGCCGCCGTCGCGGGGACGGCCGGGCCCCCTCTCGCTGAAGGAGTCACGGCGACGGCCGCGAGGGCGGGTAGCCGGGGAAGGGCTTCTCCTGCGCTGTCGGCGGCTGATGGGCCCACAGGGCGGCCGCGATGGTGTCCATCGAGCGGGAGTAGCCCACGAGCGTCCGCCTCTCCGGCTCCGCCGCCCAGGTCACCGCGCGGAACCAGGTCTCGCGGTACGGGCCGGTCTCGATGCGGCGCACCAGGCCGATCCGGCCGGTGCGCAGGGCGTCGACCATCACCCACTCGTCCTGCCCGCTGCTGCGCAGCATCTGGAGCGGACTCCACTCGATCATCGCGCCTCCCACCGGTCGATCCGCGGCCGTGGCGAGCACGAGCGCCGCGGCGTACACTCGCAGACTATCGAACACATGTTCGAACGGCCAACCGGGTCCGGCGAGTGAACGGGAGCACGACGATGGCGGTGATCGACGAGACGGCGCTGGTCTCGACCGACGGCGAGGGAGTGCCGATCGCGCTCGAGTGGCGGGGCGGGAGCTACCGGGTGACCGACCGGCCGACGGTGTGGACCTGCACGAGCGAGTGGTGGGCGCCCCTCGAGGGGTTCCCGCCGACGTTCGGGCGCACACCGGTGAGCATCGGCGGCTGGCGCTTCCAGGCGACGGACCTCGCGACCGGCGGCGCGTTCGTGCTCGACGTGGTCGCGTCGACGGAGCCGCAGTGGAGCGTGGTGCGGATCTACGAGTAGTGCCGGCGCGAGGCCGGCCGGGCGGCTACTTGTCGGCCGACCAGGGCGCCCGCGTCATGGCGATGAGAGCCGCGACTCCGGAGACGAGGCCGACACCGGCGATGGCGGACACGACGAGCCAGAGAACGAGTTCCATGCCACCAGTCTACCGAGCCCCGGAGCGGATCCTCTCCTCCCCGCTTCCATCCCCCGGCTGTGGAATAGCCTGGGCAGAGTGACCGACGCCCCCACCCGCGCGAGTGTCGGACTGCGCTCGGAGCGCGGCCCGATCCTGCTGTCCCTGATGATCTCGACCGCTCTGGTCGCCCTCGACGCCACGATCCTCTCGACGGCCGTGCCGTCCATCGTCGCCGACCTGGGGGGCTTCGAGCAGTTCCCCTGGCTGTTCTCGATCTACCTGCTGGCCCAGGCCGTCTCGGTCCCCCTCTACGGCAAGCTCGCCGACGTGATCGGGCGCAAGCCCATCATGCTGATCGGCATCGCCCTGTTCCTGGTCGGCTCGCTCCTGTGCGGCCTCGCCTGGAGCATGCCCGCGCTGATCGCGTTCCGAGCCCTGCAGGGCCTGGGGGCCGGAGCGATCCAGCCGATGGGCATCACCATCGCCGGCGACATCTACACGGTCGCCGAGCGTGCGAAGACCCAGGGCTACCTCGCGAGCGTCTGGGGCATCTCCTCGGTCGTCGGGCCGACCCTCGGCGGCGTGCTCTCGGACCTGGGCGCCTGGCGCGGCATCTTCCTCGTCAACATCCCCCTGTGCCTCCTGGCGGCGTTCCTCCTGATCCGCAGCTTCCGCGAGACCACGCGGGGCGAGAAGCAGCGGATCGACGTGGCGGGCGCCTCCGTGCTCGCCGTGGGCACCGCGCTGCTCATCCTCGGGCTGCTCGAGGGCGGCAGCGCCTGGCCGTGGCTCTCCCCCGCCGGAGTCGGCGTGTTCGTCGTCTCGGCCCTCGCGTTCGCCGGCTTCGTCGCGATCGAGCGGCGAGCTGCCGCCCCGGTGCTCCCCCTCTGGGTCCTCACGCGGCGCGTGCTGATCTCGACCAGCCTGGTCTCGGTGACCGTCGGCGCGATCACGCTCGGCGTCACCTCGTACTTCCCGACCTTCGCGCAGGGCGTGCTCGGCAGCTCCGCCCTCGGCGCGGGCTTCGCCGTCGCGGCGATGACGCTCGGCTGGCCGGTCGCGGCGAGCCTGTCGGGCCGGCTCTACCTGCGCATCGGCTTCCGCAACACGGGCTTCCTCGGAGCGGGGCTCGTCGTGATCGGCACGGCGCTGACCGTCCTGCTCGGCGCCTCCTCGACGCTGTGGGAGATCGCCGGCTTCTGCGTGCTGATCGGCGCCGGCATGGGGCTCGTGGCGACTCCGACGCTGATCCGGGCGCAGTCGAGCGTCGACTGGAACGAGCGCGGAGTGGTCTCCTCGACCAACTTCTTCGCCCGGAACATCGGCAGCGCCGTCGCCGTGGCCGTGTTCGGCGCGATCGTGAACGCGAAGGCGGGCGGCGGCGTCCCCGCACCGGCGGACCTCGCCGAGGGCACCCGCTTCGTCTGCATCGCGCTCACGGTCCTCGCCGTGGGCATGCTCGCCGCGGTCTGGGCGATGCCGAAGGAGGGGCGCCCCGCGCCCGGAGAGGATCGGGCGGCGGAGGCCGAGCCCGACGCGGCCCGGCCGGACGCGGCCCAGCCCTAGCCGTCAGGCGGCGCCGTCGGTTCTCGTCGTCAGCCGGAGCGGCGCGCCGCGGCCGTCGCTCGCAGGCGGTCGCGGTGGATGCGGCGCACCCGGTGCGTCCAGCGCTGCAGGGACGATCCCATGCCGGGGTGCCGCGCCAGCGTGTGCAGAGCGCGGTCGAACCGGCGGAGCATGTCGGCGAAGGCGCCGAAGGGGCGGGCCGAGATGCCGACCTCGAGGTGGCGGTCGAGCACGATCCGGTGCCGGAGTCCCAGGTGCACGCTGATCTCGACGTCGTCGTGCACGTAGGCGTCGTGCCGGTGCATCTCCTCCGCGATCTCCTCCCACGCCGACCGGCGGACGGCGCAGTTGGAGCCGAAGAGCGGCCAGTTGGCCAGCGCCGACCCCATCAGCACGAAGTAGGCGTCCATGTAGGCGACCCGCGCGATCACCCGGGCGATCGGGCCGAGCTCGTCGAAGCGTCCGGGACCGGTCACCGCTCCGACCTCGGGATCGGCGAAGTGGCCGGCCAGGCGCGCCAGCCAGTCGGGTCCCGGGCGGGAGTCGGCGTCGAGCCGTGCGAGGACGTCGCCGTGCGCCTCGTCGAAGCCGTGCGCCGTGCTCGCCGGGATCCCGGCTCCGTCGTGCCGCACCACCCGCGCGCCCGCCGCTCGCGCGACGGCGGCGCTGTCGTCGGTGCTCCCGTCGTCGACGACGACGATCTCGAACGGAGCGAGCGTCTGCTCGCGGAGGAGCTCGAGCAGGTGCTCGAGGTGGCGGGCGTCGTCCTTCACGGGGACGACGACCGAGATGCGCCGGTGATCCATCCGCCCAGTCAACGCGATCGGGGCGCTCAGCGGGGACACCGCCACGCGTCTCGCGCGAGCCCGGACCTGTCAACCGGCTCCCGAGCGCGCCGGATCCGCTGATGGGATCGACCCGTGTCCGCCGGATCGGCGGCCCGATCGAGACAGGAGACGACATGACCCAGGGACCTCGAGACTTCCGGCCCACCCGTGCACTGGTGACCGCTTCTGACTCCGGCATCGGCCGGGCGACCGCGGTGGCACTGGCCGAGGCGGGTATGGACGTCGGCATCACCTGGCACAGCGACGAGGAGGGCGCGCAGGGCACGGCGGAGGAGGTGCGCTCCCTCGGCCGGCGCGCCGAGATCGCGCGCCTCGACACGACGGATCTGGAGGGCGCGGGCGACGTGATCGACGACCTCGCGGATCGACTGGGCGGGCTCGACGTCGCCGTCAGCAATGCGGGCGGAGGCGGAGGCGAGCCCTTCCTCGAGCAGAGCCTCGACAGCTGGCGCTCGACCGTCGCCCTGAACCTCGACGGAGCGTTCGTCTGCCTCCAGCGCGCCGCGCGGCGCATGGCGGCCCAGGGCACGGGCGGCAGGATCATCGCGGTCACCAGCGTCCACGAACACCAGCCGCGGGTCGGCTCCGTCGCCTACACCGCCGCCAAGCACGGGCTGGGCGGCCTGCTGAAGGTCGCCGCACTCGAGCTCGGCTCCCTCGGCATCACCGTCAACGCCGTCGCCCCCGGAGAGATCGCCACGCCGATGAACGACGCCGAGGACGTGGACCCCGTCACGATCGACCGCCCCGGCATCCCCCTCGGCCGCCCCGGCGACGCCCGCGAGATCGCGGCGGTGGTCGCCTTCCTGGCCTCTCCCGCCGCCTCCTACATCACCGGATCCTCGTACGTCGTGGACGGCGGGATGCTGCAGATGGGGCCGCAGGCCGGCTCCCACCTCCGGCAGGACGACTGGCGCGAGGCCTGAGCCGCCGACCACGGCGCCCGCCCGCCGGGTACTCTCGAAGAGGTGCTCCGGCGGGCGGGGCGCCTGCTCCGGGATGTAGGTGACGCACGTGTGGTTCCGGCGTCGACGCAGGTTCAAGATGGAGCCGTACGACCCCGATGAGAACCCGTCGCGCGAGCCCGCCTCCGTCGAGGAGGCCGCCGAGGAGGGCCTGATGCTCGCGCAGTACGCGAGCCGGATGGCCGTGAAGAACCGTGTGCTGATGGACGGCCTCGGTGCTGACGTCCCCTTCGACTCGGGCCGCTACTCCGTCGTCGCCGCGGAGGAGCTCGAGAAGCTGGCGCGCGAGTCCGAGGCAGCCGCCGAGCGCCTGCGCGGCATCGCCGCCGACGTGACCTCGGTGGGCGGCCGCTCCGACCACGTGCACGACTACCGCTCGGCCGACGTCGACAACCTCGACCACCGCGAGCGGCTCTCGCTCCTGGTCGCCGACTCCCTCCACAGGCGGGCGCAGGACGAGGAGTACCTCGCGACGCTCGTCGACGACGCCCGTCAGGACGCGTGGCGCGAGCTCGCGCAGTCGATCGAGGAGACCCTCGACCGCACCTCGCGGATCGACCCGGACGACGAGGAGTACCGCCGCGACCGCTCGGTGCGGATGGCGCTCGTGGTCGTCGACGACCTGGTCAAGCTGGCGGAGGAGCGCGGCGTCAGCCTCGAGGACTGACGGGCTCGTCGTGGGACGCCGGGACGGGGCTCAGGCCCAGCCGGCGCGGAACGACTCGGTCGCCTCGGCGGAACGCTCCCGGACCGACTCCAGCAGCTCCTCCATGGTGGAGCTGCGGAGGAACGCGAGGCGGTCGAGCTCGGTGACCGGTGCGACGCCGGCGAGCTGCCAGGCGTGCGCGGCCGGATCCTCGGCGAGCTCGACGACCGCGCCGTAGCGCTGCTCGACGAACTCGCTCGCGACCGCCAGTGCCGTGCGGACCGCCGACTCCGCCGCAGCCAGCGCGGGGGCGTGCTTCTCGTCCCACTCCAGATCGGGCAGCAGGCGGACCTCGGCGCGCGGGTACGGGTCGTCCTCGTACCAGCGGACGACCTCGAAGCGCTCCTCGCCCACGGAGTCGAGCGTGACGAACGACTCCGCCCCGTCGATGTTCAGGATGCTCGCGCGGGCGCCGACCGCGAACCGCTGGTCGCCGCCGCCCACCTCCTGGCCGCGCTCGATGAGCACGACGCCGAACGCGAGGGTCTCGTCCTCGAGGACGTCGCCGAGCATCCGCAGGTACCGCGGCTCGAACAGCCGGAGCGGGAGCGGCATGTGCGGCAGGAGCACGGAGCCGAGCGGGAACATCGGAAGATCAGGCACAGGATCAGGCAATCACGTCGAGCGGGGAGCGGCCAGTACGGGCGCGGCGCGTCGGGACGTGCTAGCGCATCGCGCCACCGTGTCGTCCGCTCGCGGATGCTCGCCACGCCCCGGACGATCTCCGACGGCCCGGACCCACCCGCGAGGCGCCCACTCAGACTGGGAGCATGGATCTCGCTGACCTCCGCGCCGTCGTCCGCGCGGACCTGGCCGCCAAGGGCCACGCCTCCGACCGGCTCACCGTCCTCGTTCTCCGACTCGGGCAGTACTCGAGCTCTCGGAGTACCCGGCTCCCCCTCCACCTCGTCTACCGCCTCGTCGATCTCGTCTGGACCCGCATGATCGTCGGAGCCGAGCTGCCGCCGACCGCTCAGGTCGGGCCCGGCCTGCGGCTCCCCCACTGGGGCCGCGGCGTGATCCTGCACCCGCGCACGGTCATCGGGAGCAACGCGTTCATCTACCACGGCGTCACCATCGGCGAGTCGAAGGGTCGGACGCCCGTCATCGGCGACGACGTCTACATCGGCGCCCGCGCGACGATCGTCGGGGACGTGACCGTCGGCGACCGTGTGCGGGTCGGAGCCGGCGCCGTCGTCGTCCGCGACGTCGCCTCCGATTCGTCCGCGGTCGGCGTGCCGGCGAGGACCGCGTCGGCGCCGTCCTGAGGCACGGCCCGTCGGCCTGACGGGGCCGGACCGTCCGCTCCGACGAGAACGACATCAGGTGGAGGCCCGACCCGGCGCTGGAGAGGAGGAACGACCGCGGGTGGAGCGGAGTAGGGCGTACGGGACTTGAACCCGTGACCGACGGATTATGAGTCCGCTGCTCTGACCGGCTGAGCTAACGCCCCGCGGCGGCCGTCCGAGCGGCCGTCAGGTGGCGGCGGGTGCGGACGCTGCGTCGGAGGCCGGATCGGCCACCGGCTCCCCACGATACAGGCTCTCGAAGGTGCTGATCGTGCGGTTGATGTCGTGCGCGGCGACGATTTGGAGGGAGGCGCGCTTCATCGCCTCGAGGTCCTCCTGGTCGGCCGTGAGCACGGCGGTGAGGCGGTCGGCGAGGGCCTCGGCGCTGCCCGGAGCGAAGAGGTAGCCGTTCTCGCCGTCGTGCACGAGGTGCGGGAGGGCCATCGCGTCGGCGGCGACGACGGGGAGGGCCGAGGCCATCGCCTCCATCGTCGCGATGCTCTGCAGCTCGGCGATGGACGGCATGGCGAACACGGTGGCGCGCGTGTACGCCTCCTTGAGCTCGGCGTCCGAGACGTAGCCGGTGAAGCGCACGCGGTCGGCGATGCCGAGGGTCGCGGCGAGCTGCTGGAGGTTGCGCATCTGGTCGCCGCCGCCGACGATCTCGAGCTTCGCGTCGAGCGCCGGATCGAGCAGGGCGACGGCGCGGAGCAGGACGTCGATGTGCTTCTCGCCGGTCACGCGGCCGACGAAGAGGATCGAGTCGCCGGCGCGCGCCGTGAAGTCGGGCGTGTAGTTGTCGGCGTCGATGCCGCAGGAGATGGCGTGGACGCCCCGGAGGCCCGTGTACTTCTCGAGGAACTGCGCGGCCTTGCGGGTCGGCGTGGTGACCGCCTCCGCCCGGCCGAAGGTGCGGCGCGCGGCCCGCCACGCCATCGCCACGGCCTTGGCCTGCACGGCCTTCGGCAGGAGGGTGAACTCGAGCATGTTCTCGGGCATGAAGTGGTTCGTGCCGACGATGCGGATGCCGCGCTTGGCCGCCTCGATCCCGAGGCCGCGGCCGACGATGATGTGCGACTGGAAGTGCACGACGTCGGGCTTCACCTCGTCGAGGATGCGCGCGCTGTTCTGCCGGATGCGCCACGGCATCGCGAAGCGCAGCCAGTCGTGCGGGTACCAGCGCCAGCTGTAGAGCCGGTGCACGATGATCCGCTGACCCTCGTGCGTCTCGACCCGGGTGCCGCTCCAGCCGTCGGCAGAGGGGGCGACGACGTGGACCTCGTGGCCGCGCTGCGCGAGACCGGCGGCGAGGCGCTCGGCGAACTTCGCGGCTCCGTTCACGTCGGGAGCGAAGGTGTCGCAGCCGATCACGACCGTCAGCGGTCGGGAGTCGGGCGATCCCGGTCGGGACGCGTCGCGGGGATCTGACACGGGAGGTCCTATCGGTGTCGTGCCGCTCGGGGAGAGAAGGGAGCGATCGGCGGAGGTCGGTCGGTTTCGTGGCTCTCGGCGCGGAGCCATTGTAGGCAGAGGAGTCCTCACCACTCGGGATCCCGCGCCGTCAGCGCGCCTGCGGGTGGTGCTTGGCGAGGAGGAAGACGCCGTAGATGGCGACGGCACCGGCCGCGATGAAGAGCGGGATCGCCCACGGGGCCGCGTACTGCGCCTCCCCGAGCACGACGATGCCGATCGCGACGGCGACCAGCGGGTCGATGACGGTGAGGCCCGCGACGACGAGGTCCGGCGGGCCGGAGGAGTAGGCGTTCTGCACGAAGTACCCGCCGAGCGCGGTCGCGGCCAGGAGCGCCACGATGCAGACCACCGTCAGCGGGTCGAACTCGCCGTACTTGATGCGGTTGAGCACGACCTTCGCGAGAGTCGCGACGAAGCCGTAGACCACTCCGGCACCCACGATGTAGAAGATCGCCTTCGCTCCGCGGCGGAAGACGCGGAAGGCGATGACGAAGACCGTGAGCACCACGGCGAGGATCACGAGGATCGTGATGAGCTCGGGCGTCTGGATGGACTTGTCGACCGCGTTGAACGCCGCCACGAGGACGAACGTGCCGACGCCTCCGACGCAGAGCACGATCGCCCGGATCGACGCCGCGTTCAGTCGCACCCGGCTGACCCGCGCGTTGACGACCGCGGTGATCACGAGCGCCACCGCTCCGAGCGGCTGCACCACGATGAGCGGGGAGAAGCCGAGGCTCGTCAGCTGGAAGACGATCGCGAGACCCAGGAGCAGGGTGCCGATCACCCACGAGGGGCGCGAGAGCAGCGCGACCAGCTGGCCGCCGCTGAGCCCGGAGGAGCCGGAGCGCTTCGAGAACCGCTCCACCTTCGCCACTCCCCGGTGCTGGAACTGCGCGCCGAGGGAGAGGAACACCGCGCCCACGAGAGCGATCGGGATGCCGATGAACTTCGCCGGGTCGTTGAGGAGTTCGGCGAGATCGGCGGGCATGGGGTCGACCCTACCCAGAACGCCTCCGGGAGTCCTCCGACGCACGGGTGAGGGGCTGAGCCCAGCGGATGATCCTCGCGGACCCGGTCGACGGCCCCGCGGTACCCTGTCCCCCATGGCCGTCCTCCCCATCCGCATCGCCGGCGACCCCGTCCTGCACTCCCCCGCCGCCCCCGTCACCGAGTTCGACGATGCGCTGCGCACCCTCGTCGCCGACATGTTCGAGACGATGGACACCGCCCCCGGAGTCGGCCTCGCCGGCCCGCAGGTCGGCGTCCCGCTGCGCCTGTTCGTCTACGACTACGCCGACGACGACGGCACCCCCCGCCGCGGCGTCGCGATCAACCCCGAGCTGTTCGTCACGCCGACCCCGCTCGGCGAGGCGGACGAGGACACGGAGTCGGAGGGGTGCCTCTCCTTCCCCGGCGAGCGCTTCCCGCTCCGCCGCTCCGAGCGCGCGATCCTCCGCGCGGTCGACCTCGAGCAGGAGCCGTTCGAGATCGTCGCGGACGGCTGGTTCGCCCGCGTGTTCCAGCACGAGTTCGACCACCTCGACGGCGTGCTCTACATCGACCGCCTCGAGCACGACTACCACAAGCCGGTCGCGAAGATCACCCGGAAGCGCGGCTGGGGCGGCCCCGGCGTCTCGTGGCTGCCCGGCGTGGAGCACCTCGAGGACTGACTCAGGCCAGGTCGACCCCGTGCACGCCGTTGTGGTGGCGGATCGCGGGGAACGAGGCGGTGACGCTCCGGCCGACGCCGGGCGTCCGCTTCTCGGTCACGTCACCGCCGAAGAGGGCGGCCCGCTCGCGCAGCTCGGCGAGCGCGGGGCTGTCGATGCGCTCGGTGAGCGAGCGCAGGTCCGCCTCGAGAGCGCTGGCGTCCTGCTCCGCCGCGCCGTGCTGCTCGCGGTCGTCGTCGACCTCCACCCGGAGGCCGGTGGTCGTCCATCGGGAGCTGATGCGGACCTCGGTCCCCGCGCCGCCGGTCTCCAGCGCCGAGTCGAAGGCGTACTCGAGCACCCGGAGCACGGCCACCTCGGCGCCGTCCTGCAGCGGGAACGGCTCGCCGAACGACTCCTCGCGGACGCTCAGGCCTCGCTCGCGGGCGCCCTCGATCAGGGGGACGGAGCCGCCGGTGCGCGGCAGCTCCCCCGGATCGACGGAGGCGACGGTCGCGATGCGGCGCAGCTGCGCCAGCGAGGCCTCGGCCGCCCGCACGGCCCGCTGCGCCGACCGCGCGGCTGCGGCGGGGTCGCGGTCGATCGTGAGCCGGACGCTCTCGGCCTCCTCGACGACGTGCGCGGCGCTGCGGACCGCGAGCTGCTCGAGCTCGCCGACGATGCGGAGCCTCGCCTCCTGCTCGCCGACCGCCAGCTCGAGGCGGACGACGCGCGCCGCCTCCTCCGCACGGCTCTCGGCGGCACGGCGCTCGGCGCCGGCGGCGCGGCGCCACAGCACGACGACCGCGACCAGGGCGATCAGGGCGAGGACGAGGACGACTTCGAGCACGACGGCCTCCGGGGGGACGGGACGGGTTCGGCACAGGAGCGCCGGAGAGAGATCGTACCCGCGCCGCGGACAGCGGACCTGAGGCCGCGGAGGGGGTTGCGGAGCCGTACTCAGCCGTCGGAGCGCACGGAGCGGGTGACGGTGAAGCGGCGGTCGCGCGCCACCACCGTGGTCGGCCCGACCGCGCGGCGCAGCTCGGCCGGATGCGCGAGGTGGGAGTTGAAGACCGTCCACAGCACGCCTCCGGGGCGCAGCACGCGGCCGGCCGCGCGCAGCATGCGCCGGGCGACGAGGTCGGTGACGGCTCCGTCGGAGTGGAACGGCGGATTGCAGAGCACGACGTCGACGGAGGACGCCTCCAGCGTCGAGGCGTTGTCGTCGCGGAGGACAGTGACGGCCAGCCCGTTGGCCGCCGCGGTCGCCCGGGCGGACTCGACCGCGGCACGCGAGGTGTCCGTCGCGGTCACGGCGAGGTCGGGGCGGGCCCGGGCCACCACGGCGGCGAGGACGCCGGTTCCGCAGCCGAGGTCGAGTGCGGTGCCCGCGGGAAGGGAGTCGACATCGAGGGCGGCGAGGAGGGCGCGGGTGCCGAGGTCCAGTCGCGCCCCGGCGAAGGCTCCCGGCAGCGCGACGACCTCGAGGTCGAGCTCGTCCAGACGGCGCCGCTCGGGCCCGGGCGCGGGCGGCTGGTCGGGGAGCGCGCCGCTCGCGAGCAGGGCGCGCGACTTCTGCCGGGCGAGGGAGACGTCGATCCGCTCGTAGCGCACGGCGAGCACGTCGTTCATCGTGCGGGTCATGTGCTTGATGCGGCCGGCGCCGATCAGGGTCGCCGCCGGGTTCGCGAGTGCGGTCCCGGCCGCGACGGCGGCCAGGGCGTCGAGCGAGCGCGGCAGGCGCAGGAGCACCGCGTCGGCGTCGCGGACGGCCTCCGCGACGGAGTCGACGATCTCGATCGGCGCGAGGTCGACGCCCGACCCGCGCACCGTCTCGAGGTTCTGCGCGAGAGCGCGCTCGGCGGTGATCGAGTCCTGCACGACCCGCACGGCACGGCCGTCGGCGGCGAGGCCGAGGCTCAGCGCCCCGTAGGCGTCCCCGATCACGGCGACGCGGCCGCGATCGGCGGCGAGGTCGAGCAGCAGGCGGTCACTGGCGTCGATGGCGACGAGATCCGGCGCCTCGACGTCGGGGCGGCGGCGCAGGAGAGCGAGCACATCCTCGCGCATCGCGCCTCCGATCGCCGGTCCGAGCGGGTGGGCCCTCGAGGGCGACCGCTCGCGGGCACGAAAAAAGGGCCCGAGAGTGGAGTCCCGGACCCTTCGCTCCCCGACTTGGACTCGAACCAAGAACCTACCGGTTAACAGCCGATTGCTCTGCCAATTGAGCTATCGAGGATCATCCGACCACCCGGAGGCGATCAGCGCGGTACTACTTTAGCAAACTCTCCGCGAACGCAAAATCGGGCGCGCACTCAGTAGCCGGAGCCCGGGTCGACGCGGCCGACGAACGGCCCGCCGGCGGCACAGGCGGCCACGTTGGCGCGCACGCGCTCGGCCAGGAGCGGCGCGGTGATCTCGGGAGTGTCCGCGCTGTGGGGCGTGATCAGGCACCGGGGCTCGCTCCAGAGCGGATGCCCGTCCGGCAGCGGCTCGGGGTCCGTCACGTCGAGCGCGGCGCCCGCGAGACGGCCGTGGGCGAGGGCCGCGACGAGCGCGTCCGTGTCCACGAGGCTCCCCCGGGCGACGTTGACGAGCACGGCGTGGGCGGGGAGCCGCGCGAGCAGACCCGCGTCGACCATCCGCTCCGTGCCCGCGGTGGCGGCGGCGGCCAGGACCAGCACGTCGGCGTCCGCCGCGGCCTCGGCGAGCCGCGACGCCGGCAGGGTGCGGGCGGCGCCCTCCACCGGCTCGTCTCCGCGGCGGACGATCGTCACCCGGCAGTCGAAGACGGCGAGCAGCCGCAGGAGCTCGCGAGCGATCCCTCCTGCTCCGACGATCACCACGGAGGCGCGGTGCAGCGTGACCGCCTTCTTCGGCCCCCACGACGCGGCGCGCGCCCGCTCCGGCAGCGAGCGCAGGAGGGCGAGCACCAGCGCGAGCGCGTGCTCCGCCACCGGCTCCGCGTAGGCGCCCTTGGCGCTGGTCCAGACGACGTCCGCGCGGGACGCGGCGAGCACCGGCGCGAAGACGTCGACGCCGGCCCAGGGCAGCTGCACCCAGCGGATCGACGGGTGCTTCTCCAGCACAGCGGCCAGCTCGTCCGTGCGGCCGTAGGACAGCCAGAGCAGCGCGTCCGGACTCCCGTCGAGTCCGACGACCACTCCCCCGCCCGACTCGACCGCCTCGGCGAACACCGGCTTCGGCCGCGGGAGCACCGCGACGCGCGGGACGGTCACTGGTCGGCCGCCTCGACGCGCTGCGCTCGGGAGGCGTCGAAGCGCTCGTACTCGGCGAAGGCCGCTCCGAGCTCGCGCACGTAGGGGTGCCGCGCCTCGATCAGCACGTCCAGCAGCGGCCCGTACGCGACGACCTCGCCGCCGACGAGCACGGCGATCCGGTCGGTCGCCCGGCTCAGCACGTCGATGTCGTGGCTGACCACGACGGCGGCGAAGCCCTCCCGGCGCCGCAGGTCGGCGAGGAGGTCCACGATCGACTCGCGCACCGTCGCGTCGATGCCCGAGGTCGGCTCGTCGGCGATCAGCACCTTCGGCCCGAGCACGAGCGAGCGGGCCACAGCCACGCGCTGGCGCTGGCCGCTGGAGAGCTCGTAGGGGTAGCGGTCGAGCAGGAACAGCGGCAGGTGCACGGAGTCGAGCAGCGTCGCCACCCGCACCGCCGCGGCCTTCGGGTCGTAGTGGCGGTCGCGGAGGAAGATCGGCTCGGCGATCAGCTCCGAGACGGTCAGCTCGGGGCGGAGGGCCGCACCGGCGTCCTGCGCGAGATGCGCGACGTCGACGGTGAAGCGCTTGAGCTCGCGGGCGGGGAGCGAGCGGAGGCGGTGCCCCGCGACCGTCGCGTCCCCTCCGATGATCACCGGACGCGTGCGGCCGCCGTCGTGCCCCAGGCCGTCGCCGCCGAGCACGCGCGCGAGCGTGGACTTGCCCGAGCCGCTGCCGCCGAGGATCCCGAGCACCTCCCCCGGCTCCACGCGGAGGCTCACTCCCCGCAGTGCCGTCCACCGTCGGCTGATGCCGCGCGGCGGGTACTCGACGCTGAGGTCGTCGACGACGATGGGGGCCTGATCCTCGGCGGTCCGGCTCACGCCCGGCGCTCCGCCTCGACGATGCTGCGCAGGAGCTCGCGCCTCGAGGCCTGCTCGACCGGGTCGGGCACGGGCAGGGAGGCGAGCAGGCGCTGCGTGTAGGGGTGCTTCGGCGCAGCGAGCACCTCGGCCCCCGTCCCCTCCTCGACCAGCTCGCCGCGGTAGAGCACCGCGATGCGGTCGGCGAGCAGGTCGACCACGGCGAGGTCGTGGCTGATGAACAGGGAGGCGAAGCCGAACTCGCGCTGCAGCTCGGCGAACAGCTCGAGCACGCGGGCCTGCACCGACACGTCGAGCGCCGAGGTGGGCTCGTCGGCGATCAGCAGCTTCGGCTCGAGGGCGAGGGCCCGGGCGAGGCTGGCGCGCTGGCGCTGGCCGCCGGAGAGCTCGTGCGGGTAGCGGTCACCGTAGGAGCGGGGCAGCTGCACCGCCTCCAGGAGCTCGTCGACGCGCGAGCGCGCCCCGGCGGCGTCGCCGGCCCGTCCGTGCACGATCAGCGGCTCGGCGACGCACTCCGCGATGGTGAGCAGCGGGTTGAAGCTCGACGCCGGGTCCTGGAACACGAAGCCGATGTCGCCGCGGACCGGCCGGAAGGCTCGCTCGCGGATGCCGCGCATCTCCTTGCCGAGGACCTTCAGCGACCCGCCGGTCACCGGCGTCAGGCCCGCGATGGCGCGCCCGATGGTGGTCTTGCCCGAGCCGCTCTCGCCGACGAGGCCGAGCACCTCGCCCGCGCGGATGCGCAGCGAGACGCCGTCGACCGCGACGAAGCCGGGACGGCCGAGCCGGCCGGGGTACTGGATCCGCAGGCCCTCGGCGGCGACGAGCGTCTCGGCCTCGGGGGCCTCGGCGCGCTCGACGGCGCGGACGCGGGCGCGCTCGACGCCCTGGCCCACGTGCGGGACGGCGGCGAGGAGCTTCCTCGTGTACTCGGCCTTCGGCGCCGAGAACAGCTCGGAGACCGTCGCCTCCTCGACCAGTTCGCCCTGGTACATCACGGCGACGCGGTCGGCCAGATCGGCGACGACGCCCATGTTGTGGGTGATCAGCACGATCGAGGTGCCGAACTCGTCGCGGCACCGGCGGAGCAGGTCGAGGATCTCGGCCTGCACGGTCACGTCGAGCGCGGTGGTCGGCTCGTCCGCGACGATCAGACCGGGATCCAGGACCAGCGCCATCGCGATGACGACGCGCTGCTTCTGGCCGCCCGAGAACTGGTGCGGGTAGTAGTCGACCCGCTTCTCCGGCTCCGGGATGCCGACGGTGCGGAGGACGTCGATCGCGCGCTTGCGCGCCTCCTTCTTCGAGACGGAGCCGTGAGCGCGAAGTCCCTCCGCGATCTGCCAGCCCACCGTGAAGACCGGGTTGAGGGCGGTGCCCGGCTCCTGGAAGACCATGGCGACGTCGGTGCCGCGCAGCTCCCGGAGGCGGGCCTTCGGCACGGAGACGACGTCGGTCGCCGCGCTGCCGTCCTTCTTCGAGAGCAGGACCACTCCGGAGGCGGTGGCCGTCTCGGGCAGGAGGCCGAGGATGGTCTTCGCGGTCACGGTCTTGCCGCTGCCGGACTCGCCGACGATCGCCAGGACCTCGCCGCGCTCGACGCGCAGGCTCACCCCGGCGACGGCGCGGACGGCGCCGCGGTCGCTCGCGAAGGCGACCTCGAGGTCGGTGATGTCCACGATCGGACGCGCTGAGGCGTCCCGGACGATGCGCTGGTCGCTCATCGCGTCTCCTCCACTCCAGCGACGGGGTCGTGCCCCGGCGTCTCCAGGCCGTCGGCGGCGAGGACGCCGCCCGGCACGACGGACGTCGCGGCGACGTCGCCGGCACCGGCGGCCACCGCGCGCCGACCGCGCAGGCGCGGGTCGGCGAGGTCGTTCAGGCTCTCGCCCACGAGGGTGATGCCCAGCACCACGAGCACGATCGCCAGGCCCGGGAAGACCGAGGTCCACCAGATGCCGCTCGTGACGTCCGACAGCGCCTTGTTGAGGTCGTAGCCCCACTCCGCGGCCGACGTCGGCTCGATGCCGAAGCCGAGGAAGCCCAGGCCCGCGAGGGTCAGGATCGCCTCGGAGGAGTTCAGCGTGAAGATCAGCGGCAGCGTGCGCGTCGCGTTCCGCAGGACGTGGCGGAACATGATCCGCGGCGTCGACGCTCCGATGACCTTCGCCGACTCGACGAAGGCGTCCCCCTTGATCCGCACGGTCTCGGCCCGGATCACGCGGAAGTACTGCGGGATGTAGACCACGGTGATCGAGACCGCCGCGGCGAAGATGCCGGCCCAGAGGTTCGACTGCCCGCCGGAGATGACGATCGACATCACGATCGCCAGCAGCAGGGTCGGGAACGCGTAGATCGCGTCGCAGATCACGACGAGCACGCGGTCGAGCCAGCCGCCGAG
This sequence comes from Rathayibacter sp. AY1E6, assembly GCF_002931115.1. Classification (NCBI taxonomy): domain Bacteria; kingdom Bacillati; phylum Actinomycetota; class Actinomycetes; order Micrococcales; family Microbacteriaceae; genus Rathayibacter; species Rathayibacter sp. AY1E6. The sequence goes on from NZ_PSVK01000011.1 coordinate 68,685, forward strand.
GTAGCCGGAGACGAGGCCGAGGAAGACGCCGAGGAAGATCGACAGGACCACGGCGACGACGATCACGAGGAACGCGGTCTGCGCTCCCCAGATCACTCGCGAGAGGACGTCGTAGCCGCCGACGGTGGTGCCGAGCAGGTGCTCCGCGCTCGGCGGCTCCTGCGCGCCGAACGACTCGCCGCCCGAGCGCAGCTGCGAGTAGCCGTAGGGCGCGATCAGGGGCGCGAACAGGGCCACCAGCAGGAACGCGCCGGTGATGATCAGGCCGGTGACGAGCATCCCCCGCTGGAGGCCGACGCTCTGCCGGAGCTGGTGGACGACCGGCAGGCGGTCGACGAGGCGGCGGCGCGGACGCGCCGGGGAGGTGGTGCTCATGCTCAGTACCTCACTCGCGGGTCGATGAGCGCCGCGATGACGTCGACGATGAAGTTGGTCAGCGCCACGATGACGGCGAGCAGGGCGACGATGCCCTGCACGGCCACGAAGTCGCGGGCCTGGAGGTACTCGGCGAGCTGGAAGCCGAGGCCCTTCCACTCGAAGGTGGTCTCGGTGAGGACGGCGCCGCCGAGCAGCAGGGCGATCTGCAGGCCGATCACGGTGATGATCGGGATGAGCGCCGGCCGGTAGGCGTGGGTGCGGACGAGCCGGAACTCGCTGACGCCGCGCGAGCGCGCCGCGTCCACGTAATCGGTGCCGAGCGTGCCGATCACGTTGGTGCGCACCAGGCGCAGGAAGATGCCCGCGGTGAGCAGGCCCAGCGCGACGGCGGGGAGCACCGCGTGAGAGAGCACGTCCGAGATCGCGGCCGGGTCGCCGGTCTGGATCGCGTCGATCAGGTAGATGCCGGTCTTGTTCTCGAGGAACTGGAGCGAGAGCTCGGTTCTCGTCGAGGCGCGCCCGGCGACGGGGAACCACTTCAGCCAGACGGAGAACACCAGCTTCAGCAGCAGGCCCGCGAAGAACACCGGGGTCGCGTAGCAGAGGATCGCGAAGATGCGCAGCACCGCGTCGGGCGTGCGGTCGCGGTGGTAGGCGGCGAGCATCCCGAGCGGGATGCCGACCAGGAACGCCACGATCAGGGCGTAGAAGGCGAGCTCGACCGTCGCAGCGCCGTAGGTGAGGAGCACCTCGGTGACGGGGCGGTTGTCGCTCAGGGTGGTGCCGAAGTCGCCGGTCAGCAGCTTGCCGAGGTACTCGAGGTACTGCACGATCAGCGGCCGGTCGTAGCCGGCGGCGGCTACGCGCTCGGCGAGCTGGTCCGCGGTCAGGCGGCCGCCGAGGGCCGCCGTGATGGGGTCGCCCGTGGAGCGCATGAGGAGGAACACCAGCGTCACGAGGATGAAGACGGTGGGGATGATGAGCAGGAAGCGGACGAGCAGGTAGCGCCCGAGTCCGCCCCCGGAGCCGCGCGGTCGCCGGGTGGGCGCCGTCGCCGCAGCCGTCGTGGCTGTCGTCACGTGATGCCTTTCGTGGAGAACGGCCGGCGCCTCCTGTCGGGGAGGCGCCGGCCGCGAGGGGGTGGATCAGCCCTTGCTGAGTGCCGCGTAGCGGAACTTGAACGAGGCGTCGAGGGTGTCCTCGGCTCCGCTCACGGTGCTGCCGACGACCGCGACCTGCGAGCCCTGCAGGTAGGGGACGGTCGAGAGCTGCGCCGCGACCTTCTCCTGGATCTGCTCGATCAGCGCGGTGCGCGCGTCGGCGTCGGTGGTCGAGACCTGCTGTGCGATCAGGCTCTGCACCTCGGCGTCGTCGAAGTGGTTCGCGAGGAAGTTCTCCTTGATGAAGAACGGCGAGAGGTAGTTGTCGGCGTCGGAGTAGTCGGGGAACCAGCCGAGCTGGTACGCCGGGTAGACGTCGCTCGAGCGGTCCTTCGAGTACTGCACCCACTCCGTGGTCTGCAGGTTCACGGTGAAGAGGCCGGTCGACTCCAGCTGGTCCTTGATCAGCGCGTACTCGTCGCCCGAGGACGGACCGTAGTGGTCGTTCGAGTACTGCAGGTTCAGGGTGACCGGAGCGGTGACGCCGGCGGCCTCGAGGGTCGCCTTCGCCTTGTCGGCGTCGGGCGCGCCGTTGCCGTCGCCGTAGAGCGACTTGAGCGGCTCGACCGCGCCGGTCAGGCCGGCGGGGACGTAGGAGTAGAGGGGGGTGTAGGTGCCCTTGTAGACCTGGTCGGCGATCTCGTCGCGGTCGATCAGGTCGGCGACGGCCTGGCGCACGGCAAGGGCCTTGGCGCTGTCGGCCTCACCGGTCGTCGCGCCGAAGGGCTGGGTGTCGAAGTTGAAGACGATGTAGCGGATCTCGCCGCCGGGGCCGTCCACGACCTTGACCGTGTCGTTGCCGCGGAGGTCGTCGATGTCCGTCGCCGAGAGGCTGCGGAACGCGACGTCGATGTTCCCCTCCTGGATGTCCAGCTTGAGGTTGGACGAGTCCGCGTAGTACTTGACGTTGACGGTGTCCGTCTTCGCCTCGCCGAGAACGCCCTGGTAGTCCGGGTACGCCTTGTACTGGATGAGGTTGTTCACGTCGTAGTTCGCGATCGTGTACTGGCCGGCGAAGGCGTCGCCCGAGACGATGTCGGCGTCCGCGGTCAGCTCGTCGGCCGAGAAGACCTCCTCGTCCACGATCGGGCCGGCGGGGCTCGAGAGGATCTGCGGGAAGGTCTGGTCGTTCTCGGACTTCAGCGTGAAGACCACGGTCGTGTCGTCCGGAGCCGCGACGCTGTCGAGGTTCGCCAGGAGCGAGGACGGGCCGTTCTCGGCCGCGATGCCGACCTGGCGGTCGAAGGAGAACTTCACGTCGGAGGAGGTGAGGTCGTGGCCGTTGGCCCACTTCAGTCCCTCCTTCAGCTTCACGGTGTACTCCGTGGGAGCGGTGAACTCCGCCGACTCGGCGATGTCGGGCTCGACGTCCGGGCTGCCGTAGGGGGTGTTCATCAGGAACGGGAACACCTGGTTCATCACGGCGAACGAGCCGTTGTCGTAGGAGCCCGCGGGGTCGAGCGTCGTGATCTTGTCGGTGGTGCCGATGGTCAGGGCCCCTCCGGCGCTGCCGCCGGACGAGTCGTTCCCGCCGGCGGCGCAGCCCGTCAGCACGAGCGCGACCGCGGCGAAGCCTGCGGCGGCGGCCAGTGCACGGGTGCCGCGAGTGGATGCGGAATTCATCTCCGTCTGCCTCTTCCTGTCAAGGATGGGATGCGGGCGCGCTCCGGGCGCGCGGACTCTCGGCACACAGATCTCCTGTGGGCTGTGGCGTCACGACACTGGACGCCCGCATTGCTGTTCCTCATAGGTAACACAGTTGGAAGCGCTCTCCGAACCGGCACAGGCGTGCGGCCGATTTCTTCACACGACCGCAACACACTCACTCCGAGCGCAGCGCCCGCTTCTCGCGCTCGAGCTCGACCAGTCGCACCTGCACCGCGCGCGCCATCACCGGATCGGCGGACGCGCGCTGGAGCGCCCCGCGCAGCTCGGCGATCTCGCGGAGCAGGTCGCGCTCGATGAGCGAGATCGCCACGTCGCGGGAGTAGCGGGCGAGCCCCTCCTCATCGGCGGCCGGGATCGGCGCCACCGCGAGCTGGCGCACCAGCGAGGCGAAGGGACCGGGGACGTCGTCGGCGACGTGCTCGACCCAGTCGCGGTCCTCCGCCCGCTCGAGGTTCGCGACCACGGCGTCGCGGACCACGCGGAGGGTCTCGTTGGTGACCGCCGCGTGCGCCGCCCGGGCCAGGAGCTCCGGACCCATCGCCTGGGGCAGCTGGAGCATCGCCATCAGCGCCTCGCGCTCGATGCGCGTGACGACGTCGACGGGGAGGTCGGCGATGCGCGCGCCGAGGGGCGCCTCGGCCGCGGGTGATCCGCCGCCGCTCCGGCCGCCCTGCTGGTCGCGGCCGTCGGGTCCGGAGGAGCGGGGCCGGGATCCGGCGGAGCGCACGGCGGAGTTGACCTCGGCCATGTCCAGGCCGAGCATCCGGGCGAGCTCGCGGGAGTAGCCGGGCCGCAGCGCCGGGTCGCGGATCTCGGCGACGACCGGGGCGGCCGCGCGCAGGGCCGCGATCCGGCCCTCGACCGTCTCGAGGTCGTAGCGGTCCAGCAGCTGCCGGATAACGAACTCGAACATCGGCTTCTTGTCGTCGATGAGGCGGCGGACGGCGTCGTCTCCGCGGTTCAGGCGGAGGTCGCAGGGGTCCAGGCCCTCGGGCGCGACGGCGACGAAGGTCTGCGCGGCGAAGCGGTGCTCCTCCTGGAACGCGCGCATCGCCGCCTTCTGGCCCGCCGCGTCGGGGTCGAAGGTGAAGACGACCTCGCCGACGCCGCTGTCGTCGCCCAGCACCCGGCGCAGCACCTTGATGTGGTCGACGCCGAAGGAGGTGCCGCAGGTGGCGACCGCGGTGGTGACGCCGGCGAGGTGGCAGGCCATGACGTCCGTGTAGCCCTCGACGACGACCACCCGGTGCCCGCGGGAGATGTCCCGCTTGGCGAGGTCGAGCCCGTAGAGCACCTGGGACTTGTGGTAGACGGGCGTCTCGGGGGTGTTGAGGTACTTGGGGCCCTTGTCCTCCTCGAGGAGGCGGCGGGCGCCGAAGCCGACGGTCTGGCCGGTCACGTCGCGGATCGGCCAGACGAGGCGGCCGCGGAAGCGGTCGTAGACGCCGCCGCGGTTGTTGCTGCTGACCAGGCCGGCCGTGGTCAGCTCCTCCTCCGAGAAGCCGCGGCGCTTGAGCGCGGTCGTGAGCCCGTCCCAGCCGTCGGGTGCGAAGCCGACGCCGAAGCGGTCGGCGGCGGCGCGGTCGAAGCCCCGCTCGCCGAGGAAGCGCCGACCGACGTCGGCGCCCGGGGTCGCGAGCTGCTCGCGGAAGTACTCCTCCGCGGCGTCGTTCGCGGCGAGGAGGCGCGCTCGCCCGCCGGTCTCGGGCGCGCGGCCGTCGCCGTCCTCGTACTGCAGCGGGAAGCCGATCCGCCCGGCGAGGCGCTCGACGGTCTCGCTGAACGAGCTGTGGTCCATCTTCATGATGAAGCTGTAGACGTCGCCCGACTCCTGGCAGCCGAAGCAGTGGTAGAAGCCGGCCTGCGGGCGGACGTGGAAGCTGGGGCTGCGCTCGTCGTGGAAGGGGCAGAGGCCCTTCAGCGAGCCGATGCCGGCCGACTTCAGCGTGACGTAATCGCCGATCACGTCGCCGATGTTCACCCGCGCCTTGACCTCCTCGACATCTGACTGTCGGATCCGAGGCATGGGGTCCATCGTATCGGCCGCCGGAGCCGCCGAGCCGGGGTGGGGAGAACTGCACCAGGGCGGCGCGGATCACCCCGGAGACCTGTGATCGGCCCCGCACCCCGAGATCAGGGTCATCCCTGATCCGCACCCGCCCGCCGTCTCCGAGAATCGACCCATGCCCCCTGCCGCCTCCCGCCCGCCTCTCCTGCGTGCTCTGCTCGTCGCCCTGCTCGGCGGTCTCGTCCTGGGCGGGCTCACCAGCCTGCTGCAGGGCTCCCTCCCGCCGTCGGTGAGCTCGTTCGCCAACTCCTCCGGGGGCTGGTCCATGCTCGTGTTCGCGCTCGTGCGCCTCGGCGGCGCCCGACCGGCGGCGGCGGCCGTGCTCGGCCTGCTGAGCTTCTGGGCGCTGCTCGAGGGCTACGACCTGGTGACCGCGGCGCGCGGCTTCGGCTACTCGCCTCCCTTCACGGACGTCTTCTGGCTGCTCGCCGTCCCTGCCGGGCCGATCCTGGGCGCCGCCGCCGCACTCACCCTCCACGGCTCGAGGACGTGGCGCGTCCTGGCTGTCGCGCCGCTCTCGGGCGTGCTGATCGGCGAGGGCGTCTGGGCGCTGGGCGCGGTCGCCGACACCACGAGTCCGGTGTACTGGTGGCTCCAGATCGTCCTGGGCGCGGGCTTCCTCGTCCTGGCCGTCGTGCGGAGGAGGCCGCGCGCACTCGTCTCGCTCGCGGCGCTCGGCGTCACCGCGGCGGCCGCCGTCGCCTTCTTCGTCGTCTACTCCGCGCTGTGAAGCGTTCGAGAGGGTCGTCGCGGACCCTCCGCGCGCTCGCGGGTTCCGCCCTCCTTCTGGCCCTCGCCGGGTGCACCACCACCGCGGACGCCCCGGTCGCGCCGCCGTCGTCCGCCTCCGTGCCGTCGTCGGCGTCCTCCGCCACCCCTCCTCCGATCGACGTCTCCGCCGAGCTGGCCGCGCTCGAGAACGAGTTCGACGCCCGGATCGGCGTCAGCGCCGTCGACACCGGCTCGGGTCGCCGGGTCGATCACCGGGCCGACGAGCGCTTCGGCTTCGCCTCGAGCCTCAAAGCCCTCGCCGCGGCGGAGTTCCTGCGCACCGTCCCCGCCGCCGAGCGGGACGAGGTGGTCACCTGGACCGTGGCCGACGTCGAGGCGGCGGGCTACTCCCCCGTCACGGAGGAGAGCACCGCCACCGGCCTGCCGCTGTCGCAGCTCGCCGAGGCGGCCGTCCGCCGGAGCGACAGCACAGCGCTGAATCTCGTCCTCCGGCGCCTCGGCGGACCCTCCGCCCTCGACCGTGGACTCGAGGCTCTCGGCGACACCACCACCGAGGTGGTGAACGAGGAGCCCGCTCTGAACACGATCGAGCCCGGCAGCATCGACGACACCACCACCCCGGCCGCGTTCACGGCGGACCTCGCCGCGGTCGCCATAGGTGACGTGCTGTCCGCGGAGGACCGGGCGCTCCTGCTCGACTGGATGAGCGGCAACGCGACCGGCGACACTCTCGTCCGGGCGGGCGCTCCGGCCGGCTGGAGCGTCGCGGACAAGTCCGGGGGCGCCGGCGGGATCCGCAACGACGTCGCCGTGGTGACGCCTCCCGGGCGGGACGCGGTCGTGCTGTCGATCCTCTCGTCGCGCAACGACCCCGAGGCGGACTACGACGACGCGCTGGTCGCCCGAGCCGCAGCCGTCGTGCTGGGAGCCCTGCGGTAGCGTCCGCCCGGCGTCAGCAGTGCCGGTTCACGTAGCCCGGTGCGCCACGGGGAACGACGTCGCGGTCGCGGAGGGTGACCGAGATGCTCCGGCCCTGCGCGGCGCAGGCCTCGGAGTAGGCGGACCGGCCGTTGTCGGTGTACTCGATCTCGTAGACCTGGCGCCCGTAGACGTCCGTGTACGCCGCGCACTCGTCGTAGACCTGGCACTCCTCGACGACGGCGAAGTCGAAGCCGACCGTCCTCTTCCCGGCAGCGGCGAGATCGGCTCCGTTCTTCTGGCCGATCGCCAGGCCGGAGCGGTGAGCGCGCGCCGTCAGGAGGGTGGCGAACGCCAGCGCCTGCGACTTCGTCAGCCTCCCGCCCGAGCGGGTGTAGCTGTCCAGATTATCGGCCTCGACGGCGTCGAAGCCGTCCTCGGCGCAGCCGTCGATCCAGGCGCCGACGATCGCGAGCAGAGCGGTCCGCTTCGCGGCGGTCGAGACGTCGAAGAGGTACTCGTCCGGCCAGCCCGGATCGGCGAGGGGCTTCCCGTCCGCTCGCCTCACCAGGAGCTCGGGGTGCCGCTTCGCGAAGGCGGCGCTCTCGCCGGGCTGGGTCTGGAAGGCGTTCACGTAGCAGATGCTGTAGCGGCCGGCGGCGGGCGCGTCCGTGCGGTCGCGGTCGACGATGGTGACGCTCGACGCCGGAGCGTAGGCGCCTCCCAGCTGGTAGTCGAGGACGCCGTTCGCGGGAGGGAGCAGCGGTGCCGCCGAGGCCGCGGCGGGCTGGACCAGCAGCAGCCCCGCGACGACCAGGGCGAGGAGGCCGAGACGCGGCCGACGCAGTCTCATCCGGGAGCTCCCGGCGTGCGCCCTGCGGCTCGCACGCCCGTGGCCGCCGGCAGCGCGCCGAGTGCGAGCTCGCCGATGACCGCGATGCGGTCCGCCGGTGCTCCGTCGCGGGCCTGCGTCGACATCCCGCTGAGCACGGCGACGACGAAGGCGGCGACGGATCCGGCGTCCGTCTCCGGCGGCACGTCGCCCTCCTCGATCCCGCGCTCGACTCGTGCGGCGACGAGCGCCTCCATCTCACGGCGACGGGCCTCGAGCCGCGGCTCGCTCAGCACGAAGCAGCCGGCAGGAGTGCCGGGCGCGGAGTACCCCTCCGCACTGACGCGGACGACAGCGGCGACGGCCTCGCGCGCCGTCGGCCGGTGCGAGTACAGCATCGGCTTGCTCATCCCCGACCGTGCCGCGATGCGGTCGACCCGCGCTCCCGCCAGCCCGTGCGCCGCGAACTCCTCCGTCGCCGCCTCGAGGATCCGCTGCCGTGTCCGCTCCGCTCCCACGCCCTCACCGTACCCGCCGCCCCGCGCCCCTCCGCGCCCTCCGAGCCGACCGGCCGACCCGCATGCCGGCGCATCGCCTCAGACGGACGCACCCGGCTCCCTGGAACCCACCACCCCGACAAGCCGACCGCGGTGACGCCTGGCGGTGACCGGCGTGCCCCGGCACCGCCGAACGGCCGGTCCGCGTGCCAGCGGATCGCCCTAGGCGGACGCACCCCGCATTACGAAACGCACCACCCCGACAAGCCGACCGCGGTGACGCCTGGCGGTGACCGGCGTGCACCGGCACCGCCGAACGGCCGATCCGCGTGCCAGCGGATAGCCCTAGGCGGACGCACCCCGCTCCCTGGAACGCACCACCCCGCGAAGCCGACCGCGCCACGCCGGGCAGGGACCGGCGTGGAATCGAGCACCGCCGACCGCGCCGAGCCGGGCAGAGACCGGCGTGCCACCGGCACCGCCGAACGGCCGATCCGCGTGCCAGCGGATCGCCCTAGGCGGACGCACCCCGCTCCACGAACGCACCACCCCGAGAAGCCGACCGCGGTGACGCCGGGCAGGGACCGGCGGCACAGCTGAGCCGGGCGCCGCCCGGCTCAGCGCATCAGCACAGCCTCTCGAACCAGGCGAGGGCGCTCTGGTCGGTGAGGTTGGCGACCTGGTCGACGACGACGCGGCGGCGGGCGTCGTCGTCGGGGGCGGCGTGCCAGTCCTCGGCGAAGCCGGGCTCGAGGGTTCCCGGGCCGCGGTCGAGGAGGGTGTCGGCGAGGCGGGTGAGGACTTCGCGCTGCTGGGCGTAGATGGGCTGGCGGGTGTTCCGCGACATCACGAACGTCGCGACGATCCCCTTGAGCACGGCGATCTCGGCCTGCTGCTCGCGGGGGACGACGACGTGGCCGCCGAAGCGGACGAGGTCGGGGTGCTGGTACGCCTCGCGGGTGGCCTCGGTGGCGGCGGCGGCGAAGCGGCCGATGAGCTGGCTGGTGAGGTTCTTGAGCCGGGCCTGGTCGCGGCGGGAGCCGTCCCAGGAGGAGACCCACACGTCGAGCGAGTCGAGACGGTCGAAGGCGGCGACGAGCTCGTCGTGTCCGACCTCCCCGCCGACCCAGGAGTGCATCGACTGCACGAGGTCCTCGTGGTCGGCGCGGGAGCCGAGTGCTTCGACGTCGATGTAGCCGGAGACCACCGCGTCCTCGAAGTCGTGCACGGAGTAGGCGATGTCGTCCGAGAGGTCCATCACCTCGGCCTCGATGCAGCGCACCCCCTCGGGGGCGCCCTCGCGCATCCAGGCGAACGCGGGGGCGTCGTCGGCGTAGAAGCCGAACTTGGCGCGCCCCGACGGGTCGGCGACCGAGCGCGTGTCGGGCCAGGGGTACTTGCAGCTCGCGTCGATGCTGGCGCGGGTGAGGTTCAGCCCGTAGGGGCGGGCGTCGTCGCCGAACACCTTCGGCTCGAGCCGCGTGAGCAGCCGGAAGGTCTGCGCGTTGCCCTCGAAGCCGCCGATCCCCTCGGCCCAGGTGTTGAGCGCGCGCTCGCCGTTGTGCCCGAACGGCGGATGCCCGATGTCGTGCGCGAGGCAGGCCGTGTCGACGACGTCGGGGTCGAGGTCGAGGCTCGTGGCGAGCTCCCGGCCGATCTGCGCCACCTCGAGCGAGTGGGTCAGGCGGTTGCGCGCGAAGTCGACGCCCGCCGTGGGGCTGAGCACCTGGGTCTTCGCGGCCAGGCGGCGGAGCGCGCTGGAGTGGAAGAGCCGGGCGCGGTCGCGGGCGAAGTCGGAGCGGCGGGTCGAGTGGTCCTCCGGCAGGAATCGCTCGGTGTCGACGAGCGAGTACCCCCAGAGCGCGCGGTCATCCACCGCTGTTGTGGATCTCGGCGGCCGAGACCGCGTCGCGCTGCCCGGCGTCGAGCTCGCGGGACTCGAGCCAGCGGTCCGGGAGGGAGGGGACCTTCGGCGAGCCGGCGCGGCCCCGCTGCCCCTCGGCCGCCTCGCCCGGATAGGGCTGCGTCCAGTCGAGCGTCGCCAGGAGCTCGTCGAGCTGCGCGAGCGACTCGACGGTGGCCAGGCGAGCGCGGAGGTCGCCGCCGACGGCGTAGCCCTTGAAGTACCAGGCGACGTGCTTGCGGATGTCGCGGCAGCCGCGCTCCTCGCTCTCGAAGAAGTCGACGAGCAGCTCCGCGTGGCGGCGGAACGCCTCAGCGACCTGTCCGAGCGAAGGGCGGAACCGCTCGTCGGAGCCGGCGAACGCGGCGGCGAGGTCGCCGAAGAGCCAGGGGCGCCCGAGGCAGCCGCGACCGACGACGACTCCGTCGCAGCCCGTCTCGGCCATCATCCGCAGCGCGTCCTCGGCCGACCAGATGTCGCCGTTGCCCAGCACGGGCACGCTCGTGACCGTCGCCTTGAGCGTGGCGATCGCCGACCAGTCGGCGTGCCCGCTGTAGAACTCGGAGGCGGTGCGCGCGTGCAGCGCGATCGACGCGACCCCGGCGCCCTCGGCGGCACGGGCGGCCTCGAGGTAGGTGAGGTGGTCCGGGTCGATGCCCTTGCGCATCTTGACGGTGAGCGGGACGTCGCCGGCGGCCTTCACGGCGCCCTCGACGATCTGCCGGAACAGCGGGAGCTTCCACGGCAGGGCCGCTCCCCCGCCCTTCCGGGTGACCTTGGGCACGGGGCAGCCGAAGTTGAGGTCGATGTGGTCGGCCCGGTCCTCGGCGACGAGCATGGTGACCGCCTCGGCGACGGTGACCGGGTCCACTCCGTAGAGCTGGATCGAGCGCACCGACTCGCTGGGGTGGTGGCGGATGAGGCGCATCGACTCCGGCGTGCGCTCGACGAGCGCGCGGGAGGTGATCATCTCGCTCACGTAGAGGCCGTTGCCGAACTCGCGGCAGAGGCGGCGGAACGCCGTGTTGGTGATGCCCGCCATGGGGGCGAGCACCACCGGCGCGTCGAGTTCGAGGGGGCCGATCCGGAGCGCCGGCGCGGTGCGCGCGGGCGGGGCGGCCGTGAGAGTGGAGGACATCGGTATCGATTCTCCCAGATCCTGTGTTGGGGAAGGCGGAGTGACGAGCGGAGAGGTGGAGAAGATGAACGGGAGCACACCTGTGGAGGACGGTTCGCAGCGGCTGGAGGCGGACGCGTCCGCCCGCGGCCTTGCGGTCGAGATCGTGGAGAGGCCCGCTGCCGGCAGCCTGCACGAGGCGGCCGCGCTGCTGGGCATCGAGCCCGGCGACATCGTGAAGTCGCTCGTAGTGAAGCGCCACGACGGCGGCTACCTGTTCGCCCTCGTCCCCGGCGGGCGGCAGATCGCGTGGCCGAAGCTGCGCGCGGTGGTCGGAGTGAACAAGCTCCGCCTCCCGGACGAGACGGCCGCCCTCGAGGCGACCGGCTACCGGCGCGGCACCATCACCCCGATCGGCTCCACGACGGCCTGGCCGGTCTACGCCGACGAGCGGATCCTCGGCCGCCGCGTGGCGATGGGAGCCGGCGCCGACGGGCGCAGCGCCTTCGTCGACGCGGACGCCCTCGTGGCCGCCTACGGCGCGACCGTGGCCGACATCACCGTGGAGGAGCCTCCGCGCTGATCGGCGGCACCTCGGCCTGCGCTTCCGCGGCCTGAGGCACGGCGCAGACGCCGTCCTCGCACAGCGGCCCGCCGGAGTCGCCGAGCATCTCGAACGGCCCGCTCACGCGACGGCCGCCCGCTGCTCCAGCACGTGCTCGAGGACCTCGGTGAACGCCGCCGGCTCCTGGGCGCCGGAGACGCCGAAGCGCCCGTCGAGGACGAAGAACGGCACCCCCGAGATCCCGTACTCGCGGGCCTGGGCGATGTCGGACTGCACCCGCCCGAGGTAGCGCCGGTCCTCGAGAGCGCGGCGCGTCTCCGCCGGGTCGAGCCCGACCTCGCCGGCGAGCGAGGCGAGCACCTCCGGATCGGCCAGATCGCGGCCCTCGACGAAGTACGCGCTCAGGAGACGCTCGACGAGCTCGAGCTGCAGTCCGTTCTCCTTGGCGTGGTGGAGCGCCTGGTGGGCGGTGACCGTCTTGACGTGGCGCACCGACTCGAAGTGGTAGTCGAGGCCGACGCCCGCCGCGATCGCCGTGACGGAGTCGAGCATCTGCTGCGCCTGCGCCTCCGGGATCCCCTTGTGCTCGGCGAGGAACGCCGCCTCTCCCCCGCGGTAGTCCTCCGGCGTGTCCGGCGAGAGCTCGAAGCTGCGGTACTCCACGACGACCTCCGGAGCCTCGGGGTGCGCGGCGCGGAAGGCCTCGAGACCGCGCTCGAACCGGCGCTTCCCGATGTAGCACCAGGGGCAGGCGATGTCGGACCAGACGTCGACGGACAGGGGGCTCGGCTCAGCACTCACCCCCAGGACAACGGAGGGGGCGCCCCGCTATTCCCGCAGCACGCGGACGAGCTCGACCACGTCGGACTCGTCGTTCCAGAGGTGGAAGGCGATGCGGAGCCGGCCGCCGCGGCCCGAGACGCGCAGACCCGCGGCCTGCAGCAGCTCCAGGTCCGCTCCCCCCTCGTCCGGCCAGGACACGAGCGCCCGGTGCTGAGGCTCCCGGTCCAGCCGCTCGCACAGCAGGTCGCCGAGGCCGGAGGCGTGCGCCCAGACCGCGTCGAGGTCGAGCGAGCGGAACAGAGCGAGCGACGCCTCGGCGCCGGCGAACGCCTGCCAGGCCGGCGAGACGTCGAAGCGGCGGGCGTTCTCGGCCAGGTGCATGGCCGGTCCGTAGCAGGACGACCACACGTCCTCCCCCGAGTACCAGCCCGCCTGCACGGGGACGAGCTCGGCCGCGTAGGCGGGCGAGACGGTGAGGAACGCCACTCCGCGCGGCGAGCACAGCCACTTGTAGGCGTGGGTGAGGGTCGCGTCGAAGCGGGAGGCGTCGACCGGCAGGACGCCGGCCGCCTGCGTGAGGTCGCACGCGGTTCGCACTCCGTGGCGCGCGGCCGCCTCGAGGACGGCGTCGAGATCGGCGAGCGCTCCGCTGCTGGACTGCACGGCGGAGAAGACGACGAGGTCGTCCCCGTCCTCGACGGAGTCGGCCAGCGCCTCGAGCGCGACGGGGCGCACGGTCACTCCGCGGTGCGCCTGGGCGAGGAAGGGGAACACGATGGAGGAGAAGTCGCCGTCCACGCAGAGCACGCGGGCCCCGTCGGGCAGCGAGGCGGCGAGCACGGCAGCCATGGCGGAGGTCTGCGCGCCGATCGCGACACGGTCGACCGGGACGCCGGCGATCGCGGCGAACGAGGCACGCGCGCGCTCGGCGACAGCGCCGTAGGCGGCGGCCGTGCTCTCCCCGGACGACCAGCCGTCGAGGTCCGCCCGCAGCGCCTCGACGGTCTCCCGCGGCGGCAGGCCGAGGGTGCAGGCGTTGTGGTAGCCGCGGGCACCGGCGAAGCGCGCGCGCAGGTCGGCGGAGTTCGGCAGTGCGGTGCTCACCTCTCGAGGATGACGCTCGGGAGCCGGATCGCCAAGACCGGGGAGCGACCGGGCGCGTCGGCGGCGGGCCCGGTCAGCGGGCGGCGAGAGCGTGCGCCTGCTCGAGCACGGCGACGACCTCGCGGGCCTCGCGCACGTCGACCGGCGAGGGAGCGCCCTCCTGGAGCGACCGCGCGACCTGCTCGAGGAACGCGGCGTAGCGTCCCCGCTCGCTCGGCACGGGATGCGCGCCGGAGTCGTCGACGAGGACGCCCCATCCCTCAGGCGCGACCTCGCCGAAGCCGTCGTCGTCCGGTCGGGCGCCGCCGGTGCGGAGCGCGGTCTCCTGCGGATCGAGACCGTCGACGCTGAAGGCGGCGCGGGTGCCGAGCACGCGGAAGCGGGGGCCTGTCGCCCGGGCGACGCGGCTCATGGTGAGGTGGGAGCGGACGCCGCTGTGATGCAGGAGCGAGACGAACGCATCGTCCTCGCTCGCCGAGCCCTCGTGGATGGTCCGGGTCTCGGCCGCCGTGACGACCGCCGGGCCGAACAGCAGCAGCGCCTGGTCGACCAGGTGGCTGCCGAGATCGAAGAGGATCCCGCCGCCCGCGGCCGAGCCCGTCTCGCTCTGCCACCGGCCCGTCTTCGGCGCGCTCCAGCGCTCGAAGGTCGACTCGAAGCGGAGGACCTCGCCGAGGACGCCTTCGACCAGGAGGCGGCGGAGCGTGAGCAGATCGGCGTCCCAGCGCCGGTTCTGGAAGACGAAGACGGGCGCACCGCTCCGCTCGGAGGCGGCGATGATCGCGTCCGCGTCGGCCGTGCTCGGTGCGAAGGGCTTGTCGATCACGACGGCGACACCGGCCTCGAGCACCCGGACGGCCTGCTCCCGGTGCACCGACGGCGGCGAGGCGAGCACGACCAGCTCCGGCCGCTCGGCGAGCACCGCGTCGAGGTCGGGCACGATCCGGGCCTCCGGATGCGCGGCGGAGGCCGCGGCCCTCCGACCGGCGTCGCGGGTGGAGACGGCGACGACCTCGAACGCCGGGTCGGCCGCGAGGAACGGACCGTGGAAGACGCTGCCGGCGAGCCCGAAGCCGACGATCCCGGCCCGGATCACGAGGAGGCCCCCGGCACGTCGACCGCGCCGCCGAAGCGGCGGGAGCGGCCGGAGTAGTGCTCGATCGCGTCCCAGAGGTCGGTCCGCGTGAAGTCCGGCCAGAGCCGGTCGAGGAACACCATCTCGGCGTAGGCGCTCTGCCAGAGCAGGAAGTTGCTGGTGCGCTGCTCGCCGGAGGAGCGCACGAAGAGGTCGACGTCCGGCATCTCGGGCACGTAGAGCGCCCGGGCGATCGTCTTCTCGGAGATGCCGGAGGGCTTGAGCCGCCCCGCCTGGACCTCGGCGGCGAGCCGCTGCACCGCGTCGGCGATCTCGGTGCGCCCGCCGTAGTTGACGCACATGGTGAGGGTGAGCACGTCGTTGTCCGCGGTCATCCGCTCGGCGAACTGCAGCTCGTTGATCACCGACGCCCACAGGCGCGGCTTCCGGCCGGCCCAGCGGATGCGCACGCCCCACTCGTTGAGCTGATCGCGGCGGCGGTGCAGCACGTCGCGGTTGAAGCCCATCAGGAAGCGCACCTCCTCGGGCGAGCGCTTCCAGTTCTCGGTCGAGAACGCGTAGACGCTGAGGTGCTTCACGCCGATCTGGATCGCTCCGGCCACGACGTCCAGCAGCGCCGTCTCGCCGCGCTTGTGCCCCTCGATCCGCGTCAGGCCGCGGGAGTTCGCCCAGCGGCCGTTGCCGTCCATCACGATGGCGACGTGCCCCGGAACGGCCTTCCGCGGGATCGCGGGCGGATGGATCCCGGTCCAGTCGAGGGGGCGGTACGGCTCGGCGTCCTCGTGGGTGAAGGGCTTCATCGGGTGACGTGCTCCAGGGATCTCAGACCGCGTTCGAGGTGGAACTGCGTGTAGGCGGCGACCACTCCGCTCGCCCGCGACCGCGTGGTCGGCTCGGTGGTCTCGGCGTGGGCCCAGTCTCCCGTGAGCAGCGCACCCAGCAGGACCACGACCTCCGGAGCGACCCGCGGTGCTCCGGGCGGCGTGCAGTCGGCGCAGACGACGCCTCCGAGCTGCACCACGACCGCGCCGTGGGGCCCGGGGGCGCCGCAGCGCGCGCAGTCCTCGAAGCTGGGCGCCCAGCCCGCGATCGAGAGCGCCCGCAGGAGGTAGGAGTCGAGCGTCAGCACCGGCTCGTGCTCGTGCTTCGAGAGCGATCGCAGGGCCCCGACGAGCAGCAGGTACTGCTGCAGGGAGGCGTCCGCGTCGGTGAGGCGGTCCGCCGTCTCGACCATCGCGCTCGCGGCCGTGTAGCTGTCGTAGTCGGCGGCGATCAGCGCACCGTAGGCGCCGAGCGACTCGGCCTGCGTGACGATGTCGAGGCTCCGGCCCTCGTAGAGCTGGAGGTCGGCGACCATGAACGGCTCGAGCCGCGAGCCGAACTTGGAGCCGGTCTTGCGCACGCCCTTCGCCACCGCGCGGATCTTGCCGTGGCTGCGCGAGAGCAGCGTCACGATGCGGTCGGCCTCGCCCAGCTTGTGCGTGCGGAGCACCACGGCTTCGTCGCGATAGGTGGGCATCCACCGATTATCCCCCCGACCCCCGACACCCGGCTGGCAGCCCGGCCGGAGCAGGGCCCGCACCGTGGAACGATGTCCGGGTGGCAGCCTCCCTCTTCGAGATCCCGGCCTGGGCCGACCTGCTCGCGATCGCCATCGGCTGCCTCCAGGGCGCGATGTTCGCGGGCGAGTTCCGCGACCGCCGGATCGACCTGCTCGGCGTCACGATCATCGGCACGGCCACCGGCCTCGGCGGCGGCGTGCTCCGCGATCTGCTGCTCCAGACGCCCCTGGTGGCCCTGCACACCGACGCGTACCTGATCGTCGCGGTGACCGCCTCCCTGCTCGGGATGCTGCTCCAGCACCTGCTGAACCGGGTCGACGGGACGATCACCGCCCTCGACGCGCTGACCCTCGGGCTCTTCGGCGCGATCGGCACCACGAAGGCCCTGTCGCTCGGCGTGCCGGAGGTGCCGGCCGTGTTCGTCGGCACCGTCTCGGCCGTCGGCGGATCCGTCGTCCGCGACATCCTGCTGAACCGGCCGATCGCGCTGATGCACGTCGGCTCGCTCTACGCGGTCGCCGCCTCGGTGGGCACGGGCGTCCTGGTCCTCGCGCTGCGCTTCGGAGTGACGATCGACTTCGCCGCGCCGCTCGCGGTGGGCGTGACCACGGTCATCCGCCTGCTCGCGGTCCGCTACGGCTGGAGCCTGCCCGAGCAGCGCGCGCTCAGCGGGGTGCCGCGCCTGCGCTGGCGCCGCCGGACCTAGCGGCGGCCGACCCGGACGCAGGGAGCGGAGTCCCGCGCGGTCCGCGCACGGGAACGCCGGGGGAGGCGCGACGCGTCACGGCTCCCCCGGCGGGGATCGGGCCCGATCAGGCGGAGGCGCCGGCCAGCTCGCGGACCGGGACCTCCTCGCGCAGGGCGCGGTTGACGGCCGAGACGATGGCCTTGAGGGAGGCGGTCGAGATGTCGGCGTCCACGCCCACGCCCCACAGGGTGCGGCCGTTCACCGTGCACTCGACGTACGAGGCGGCCAGCGCGTCGCCGCCGGCGCTGAGCGCGTGCTCGACGTAGTCGAGGACCCGGACCTCGACGCCCTGCTGCTCCAGCACGGCCTCGAAGGCGTTGATCGGGCCGTTGCCCCGCGAGCTGGCCGAGACGCGCTCGTCGCCCACCCGGAGGACCGCGTCCAGCGCGATGCTGCCGCCCAGATCGCTCGACGTGTTCGTGCGCAGCAGCTCGAAGCGGCCCCACTTCTCGTCGGCGCGCTCGGCGGGCGCCGGCAGGTACTCGTCCTGGAACACCGTCCAGATCTGCTCGCTCGTGACCTCGCCGCCCTCGGCGTCGGTCTTGGCCTGCACGACGCCCGAGAACTCGATCTGCAGCCGGCGCGGCAGGTCGAGCGCGTGGTCCGTCTTCAGCAGGTACGCGACTCCGCCCTTGCCGGACTGCGAGTTGACGCGGATGACCGCCTCGTAGGAGCGGCCCAGGTCCTTCGGGTCCACCGGCAGGTAGGGCACGGCCCAGGTGAGCTCGTCGACGCTGCGGCCGGTCCGCTCGGCCTCGGCCTGCATCGCCTCGAAGCCCTTCTTGATGGCGTCCTGGTGCGAGCCGCTGAAGGCGGTGAAGACCAGGTCGCCCGCCCAGGGGCTGCGCTCGGGCACGGGCAGCTGGTTGCAGTACTCGGCGGTGCGCTTGATGCCGTCCATGTCGCTGAAGTCGATCTGCGGGTCGATCCCCTGGGTGAACAGGTTCACGCCCAGCGCGACCAGATCGACGTTGCCGGTGCGCTCGCCGTTGCCGAAGAGGCAGCCCTCGATCCGGTCGGCACCGGCCAAGTAGCCCAGCTCGGCCGCCGCCACGGCCGTGCCGCGGTCGTTGTGGGGGTGCAGCGACAGCACGATGTTCTCGCGCTGCGCGAGGTTGCGGCTCATCCACTCGATCGAGTCTGCGTAGACGTTCGGGGTGGCCATCTCGACGGTGGCGGGCAGGTTCAGGATGACCTTGCGCTCGGGAGTCGGCTCGAAGACCTCGACGACCCGGTCGCAGATCTCGCGGGCGAAGTCGAGCTCGGTGCCGGTGTAGCTCTCGGGCGAGTACTCGTAGTAGACGGCCGTGCCGGGGACGGTCGACTCCATCTCGCGGCACTTGCGGGCGCCGGCCAGCGCGATGTCGATGATGCCCTGACGGTCCTTGCGGAACACGACCTCGCGCTGCAGCACGCTCGTGGAGTTGTAGAGGTGCACGATCGCCTGGCGCGCGCCGCGGATCGACTCGTAGGTGCGCTCGATCAGGTGGTCGCGGGCCTGGGTCAGCACCTGGATGGTGACGTCCTCGGGGATCGCGCCCTCCTCGATGAGGCTGCGCACGAAGTCGAAGTCGGTCTGGCTCGCGCTCGGGAACCCGACCTCGATCTCCTTGTAGCCCATCCGGACCAGCAGATCGAACATGATGCGCTTGCGCTCGGGGCTCATCGGGTCGATGAGCGCCTGGTTGCCGTCGCGGAGGTCCACGGCGCACCAGCGGGGCGCGGCGGTGATGCGCTTCGACGGCCAGGTGCGGTCGGGCAGGTCCACGGCGATCAGCTCGTGGAAGGGACGGTACTTGCCGATCGGCATGGGCGACGGCTTCTGGTTGTTCAGCATGAGGTGCTCTCCCGGCGCAGTGGTGCGCACGTGTCTGTTCTCGCTCGTGACCGATCCCGCTCGCGTGCGGCTCCGCTGGTGGGCGGTGCCGGTCGGGCGGTCTCGCGGGGATCCGGATGCGGATCGACCTCGCGGGCGAGGGATGGTTCAGCCGACGACGGACTCCGCGACGAGGATGGCCTGAGGATCAGATCTCGTCGCGGCGGAGAAGGAGGAGCTGTCCGAAGCGCACCCGGTCAGGGTAGCACCGCCCCCGCGGCGCGTCACCCCGGCGTCCCGCGCTAGGAGACCAGGCCGTTCTCGTAGGCGTAGACCACCAGCTGCACACGGTCGCGCAGGCCGAGCTTGCCGAGGGTGCGGCTGATGTGCGTCTTCACCGTCGCCTCGCTCAGGAACTCGGCCCGCGCGATCTCGGTGTTGCTCATCCCCCGCGCGGCCAGGTGGAAGATCTCGCGCTCGCGGTCGGTGAGGGTCGCGAAGGCGGGCGGGGTCTCGCGTCCGCTGCCCGCCGCTCCGAAGTGCTCGAAGAGCTCGCGGGTCGCGGAGGCGGCGACCACGGCGGTCCCCGCGTGCACGGTGCGGACGGAGGCGAGGAGGAAGCCGGGCTCCGTGTCCTTCAGGAGGAAGCCGCTCGCGCCCGCCCGGATGGCGCGCGCGGCCGCCTCGTCGAGGTCGAAGGTGGTCAGCACGAGGATGCGCGGAGGCTGGACCCGCCGCTCCTGCGCGTCCGCGAGGATCCGCCGGGTCGACTCGATCCCGTCGACGCCCGGCATCCGGATGTCCATCAGCACGACGTCGGGGGCCAGCCGCGCGACCAGCTCCGCGCCCTCCGCTCCGTCGGAGGCCTCGCCGACCACCTCGAGATCGGGCTGCGAGCCGAGCAGCATGCGGATGCCGGCGCGGAAGAGGGCCTGGTCGTCGACGAGGACGAGGCGGATGGTGTCGGTCATGTGGGGCTGCCTCCGGAGGCGAGGGGTGGGGCGGTGCGGGCGAGGGACGGGGAGGAGGGCAGGCGCGCGTCGACGACGAAGTCGTCCCCGACCGGGCCGGCGGCGAGCACTCCCCCGACGAGCGCGGCGCGCTCGCGCATGCCGACCAGGCCGTGGCCCTCGCCCGGCAGGGAGTCGCGCTCGACGTCGGCGCACCGGGCGTTGCGCACGGTCAGGGCGAGCTCGCCGCCGTCCTGGCGCAGGGCGATGTCGAGCGGCGAGCCCGGGCGGCCGTGGCGGAGAGCGTTCGTGGTCGCCTCCTGGGCGATGCGGTACAGGGCCAGACCGACGGCGCGCGGCACCGCCTCCAGGTCGACGGCGAGCTCGGCGCGGACGGGGGCTCCGGCTCCGCCCACGCTGTCGAGGAGGGCCGGCAGGTCGCGGGCGCCGGGCTGCGGGCCGTCGCTCTGCGAGTGCCGCAGCTGGGCGAGGAGCACGCGCACGTCGCCGAGGGCGTCCCGGGCGACGGAGGAGATGGTCAGCAGCGCGGCGTCGGTCTGCTCGGGGCTGGTGGCGCCGAGGTAGCGCGCGCCGTCGGCCTGCGCGATCACGACGGCGAGGGAGTGGGCGACGACGTCGTGCATGTCGCGGGCGATCCGGTTGCGCTCCTCCACGGTGTCGAGCTCGCGCTGCGCCCGCGCGCGCTCCTGCTCGGCCTGCGCGCGCAGGGTCTGGCCCTCCCGCGCCCGGCGGACCGAGCGGGAGAGCAGTCCGATGGTCCAGGAGAGGCCGAGCGTCGCGAGGATCCCGCCGAAGGTGGCGCCGGCCGACAGCAGGCCGTCGTAGGCGCTCGCGACGAGGTCGAAGACCAGGACGAGGTAGACGACGGCGACCACGGCGCCGAGGACGGCCGACACCGCGCCCGCGATCCGCACCCGCCGCGACTCCGACGCGCCGGCGCCGAAGAGGACGGCCAGGATGGCCAGATCCGCGGGTCCGGGAGCGAGGCTCGCGCTCATCTGGAGGGCGGCACCGGCCCAGGCGATCGAGAGGGCGAGGACCGGGGACCGCCGGTGCAGCACCAGCGCGACCGCGAGCACGCCCGCGACCAGCAGCTGCATCGCGCCCTCCACCCCGGCGAACGGGAGGCCGGCGACGAGGAGGAGCACCAGCGCCTGACCACCGGCGACCCCCACCGCGAAGGGGTCCTGCGGACCGGCGACCCGGTTCAGCAGCGCGTCGATCCGATCGCCCGCGAGGACCGGCGCCCGCAGCGCGTTGAGGTACACGAGGACCTTCGCCGCACCGAGCACGGAGGCGACCGCGAGGGCGACCAGGGCGAGGACCACGAACTCCACGCGCGCCGGGAGCCCGGACGGATCGAGCGGGCCGGAGAGGCCGAGCGCGACGGTGACGCCGCCGATCCCGGCGAGGATCAGGCCGCCCGCAAGCGCCAGGGCACGGGTCCAGGGGCCCACCCGGCGGGTCGTCTGCCAGAGGACGACCAGGCCGACGAGCACCCCGTCGACGGGGACGCCGCCGAGCAGGACGCCTCCGTCGGCGAGCGCGCCGACCGCGACGAGCGAGGGGGCGAGCGCGGGCAGGAATCCCGCGACGGCGAGGGCCAGCGCGAGCACGAGGCCGCCGGCGATCCGCTCGGTCGGAGTGACCCCGGTGAGCCCGAGCAGCAGGTGGAGGGCGGCGAGCAGCGCCCCGGCGATCGGCAGGGCCGCCGGTCGGTCGAGGAGGGCGCGCATGAGGACCACGCTACGGGTCCGCGCGCCCGGGGGCGTCGTCCTGGAGGGTGACCGCCGTCGTCCTCCGGCGTCAGAAGCCCAGGCGCCCCAGCAGCTTCGGGTCGCGCTGCCACTCCTTGGCGACCTTCACCCGGATGGAGAGGAACACGCGACGGCCCAGCAGGCGCTCGATCTGCTCGCGGGAGACGGCTCCCACCTCGCGCAGGCGCTGGCCGCCCTTGCCGATGATGATGCCCTTCTGGCTGTCGCGCTCCACGAAGACGTTGGCGTAGATGTCGATCAGCGAGCCGTCCTCGCGCTCGACCATGTCGTCGAGCGTCACGGCGAGGGAGTGCGGCAGCTCGTCCGAGACGCCCTCGAGAGCGGCCTCGCGGATGAACTCGGCGATCCGCGAGGACAGGTCCTCGTCGGTCACCGCCTCCTCCGGGTAGAGGGCGGGCGAGACCGGCATCAGGCGCAGGAGCTCGACGGCCAGGACGTCCAGCTGCTCCTCGGTCACGGCCGAGATCGGCACGATCGTGTCCCACTCGCGCAGCTCCGAGACGGCGAGCAGCTGCTTCGCCACGGACTTCTTCGAGGAGAGGTCGACCTTCGAGACGATCGCGACCTTCCGAGCGCGCGGGAAGGAGTCGAGCTGCTCGTTGATGAAGCGGTCTCCCGGGCCGATCGGCTCGTCCGCGGGGAACAGCATCCCGATGACGTCGACGTCGCCGAGGGTCGAGGTGACGAGCGAGTTCAGCCGCTCTCCGAGGAGCGTGCGCGGCCGGTGGATGCCGGGGGTGTCGACGACGATCAGCTGGCCGTCGGTGCGGTGCACCACGCCGCGGATAGCGCGCCGCGTGGTCTGGGGCTTCGAGCTCGTGATGGCGATCTTCTCGCCGACGAGGGCGTTCGTGAGCGTCGACTTGCCCACGTTCGGGCGGCCGACGAAGGACACGAAGCCCGCCCGGTAGGGTGCGGCGGCGGGAGTGGTGTCGGTCATCGTGCGTCCTCGTGCTGATCGCCCGTGGCTCCGCGGGTGGGAGCCGTGCTCGGGCTGGGGGTGGTGGTGCCGCCGTCCGCGATGATCGCGACGGGGCCGGTGCCGGGCTCGCCGGCGGTGTCCAGATCGGGATCGCGGCGGACGATCACCGTGGAGATGGTCCCACGGCGCGGGTCCGCCTGCTCGGCCTCGAGCAGCACTCCGCCGATCCGCGCCGTCGCGCCGCGCTCGGGGAGGCGCCCGTAGGCCTTGGTCAGCAGTCCGCCGACCGAGTCGACGTCGTCGTCCTCGAGGTCGAGCTCGAACAGCTCGCCGAGCTCGTCCACCGGCAGGCGCGCCGAGACGCGGTAGACCCCGGGCGCCGTCTCCTCGAAGAGGTCGACCTCGCGGTCGTACTCGTCGGAGATGTCGCCGACGAGCTCCTCGATGAGGTCCTCCAGCGTCACCAGGCCCGCGATGCCGCCGTACTCGTCGACCACCATCGCGAGGTGGTTGGACTCGAGCTGCATCTGGCGGAGCAGCTCGTCGGCCTTCTTCGACTCGGGCACGAACAGCGCGGGGCGCGCGAGGTCGGCGACCGTGTCGTCGTCGTCCGGCCGCTCGTAGGTGTGCCGGGCCACGTCGCGCAGGTAGAGCACGCCGAGGACGTCGTCGACGCCGTCGCCGATGACGGGGAGCCGGGAGATGCCGCGGCTCAGCAGGAGCCCCATGCCGGCGCCGACGGAGGAGGTCGCCTCGATCGTCACCATGTCGGTGCGGGGCACCATCACCTCGCGGACGAAGGTGTCGTTGAACTCGAAGATCGAGTGGATCAGCTCGCGGTCGTCCTGCTCGAGCACGTCCTGCTCGGTCGCCTCGTCGACCATGCTGAGCAGCTGCTCCTCGGAGGAGAACCCCGCCGAGCGCCCGGTCCCCGGCGTCACCCGGTTGCCGAGTGCCACGAGCCCGTGCGCGACCGGACCCAGCGCGAGCCGGAGCACGTGCACGAGCGAGGCGCTGGTGGACAGGACCGCGCGGGCGTTGGCGCGCCCGACGCTGCGGGGGCTGGAGCCGACCAGGACGAACGAGACCGCCGCCATGATCAGGACCGCCAGCAGGAGCGCGAGCCAGAGCTGCGGGACCTCGACGACCAGCACCGTGGTGACGAACACCGCGGCCGTCGTCTCGGCCGCGATCCGCGAGAAGTTGACGACGTTGACGTGGGCGCTCATGTCGCCCGCGATCGCGCGGAGAGCGCGGGCGCTGCGGGAGTGCTGGGCCATGTCGAGCAGGTCGCTGCGCGAGAGGACGCCGAGTGCGGCGTCGGTCGCGGCGAACCAGCCGCCGACGGCGACGAGCGCGAGGGCGGCGATGAGGAGCTGGAGAGTGGGCACTGCGCGCTCTAGCGGCGTCGCTCGCTGATGTGGAAGCCGACCAGGATGTCGCGCTGGATGCCGAACATCTCGCGCTCCTCCTCCGGCTCGGCGTGATCGAAGCCGAGCAGGTGCAGGAGCCCGTGGGCGGTCAGCAGCTGCAGCTCGTCGAGCACGGAGTGGCCGGCCGACTCGGCCTGGGACTGCGCGACCTGCGGGCAGAGCACGATGTCACCGAGGAGCCCCGCGGGGGTCTGCTCGTCCTCGGTCCCGGGACGCAGCTCGTCCATCGGGAAGCTGAGCACGTCGGTCGGTCCCGGCTCGTCCATCCACTGCACGTGCAGCTGCTCCATCGCGCCCTCGTCGACCAGCACGATCGCGAGCTCGGCGTCGGGGTGCACGTGGAGCGAGTCGAGCGCGTAGCCGGCGAGGCGCAGCAGGGCGGCCTCGTCGACGGGGACGCTCGACTCGTTGTTGATCTCGATGCTCACGGGGGCGGGTCTTCCTTCGGTTCGGGAG